>NZ_CAWMRY010000053.1:0-28646 GCF_963870295.1 Aeromonas sp. ANP5
ACATTGATCTGCATCAAGGGAATCTTAATTGGCAAATTGAATGCCTATTAAGTTTTTCGCGAGAGGAATAGAATCGCCACAAAACAGACAACTGAAATGTCCAATTAGGAGAGACATGATGTTTTGTGTGCAATGTGAACAGACAATTCGTACCCCGGCAGGCAACGGCTGTGCCTACGCACAAGGTATGTGCGGCAAGACGGCGGAAACCTCGGATCTGCAGGATGTACTGATCTACACCCTGCAGGGGCTCAGCGCTTGGGCGCTGGCCGCCCGCGAGCAGGGCATCATGGATCGCGAGGTCGATGCTTTCGTGCCCAAGGCCTTCTTCGCCACCCTCACCAACGTCAACTTCGACTCCGCCCGTATCGTGGCCTACGTCAATCAGGCCATCGCTTATCGCCAGCAGCTGGCCGAGCAACTGGCCGGGATTGCGGTGCAGGTCAACGACTTGCCACGCTCCGCTTACTTCGAGCCAGGTGCCGAGCTGCTGGAACAACTTGCCCATGCCGCATCAGCCGCCCCCAATCGGGGCAAGAGCGAGGTGAACGAAGACATCATGGGGCTGCGCCTGCTCTGCCTCTACGGCCTCAAGGGAGCGGCCGCCTATATGGAGCACGCCCGGGTGCTCGATCAGCAGAGTGACGAGGTGGCCGCCGAATTCCACCGCATCATGAGCTGGCTCAGCACAGACCCGAGCGAAATGGGTCGGCTGTTCAGCTGCGCCATGGAGATCGGTCAGCTCAACTTCAAAATCATGGAGATGCTGGATCTGGGTGAAACCAGCGCCTTCGGCCACCCGGAACCGACCCGGGTCAGAGTCACGCCAATTCCCGGCAAGTGCATTCTGGTCTCCGGCCACGACATGATGGATCTCAAGCTCATTCTGGAGCAGACCAAAGGGACCGGCATCCATGTCTACACCCACGGCGAGATGCTGCCCGCGCTGGCCTACCCCTTCTTCAAGCAGTACCCCCATCTGGTGGGCAACTACGGCTCCGCCTGGCAGAACCAGCAGAAGGAGTTTGCCAACTTCCCGGGCGCCGTGGTGATGACCTCCAACTGCATCATCGACCCGAATGTGGGCAACTACTCGGATCGCATCTTCACCCGCTCCATCGTCGGCTGGCCGGGCGTAACCCATCTGGAAGGGGATGATTTCTCCGCCGTAATCGCCAAGGCGCAAGCGCTGGAAGGCTTCAAGCACACCGAGCTCGAGCACTTCATCACCATCGGCTTTGCCCGCAACGCCCTGATGCAGGCTGCGCCCGCAGTGATTGAGAAGGTCAAAGCCGGAGAGATCAGCCACTTCTTCCTGGTAGGTGGCTGTGACGGCGACAAGGCCGAGCGCGCCTACTTCACCGAGTTTGCCAAGGCGGCGCCGCGCGACAGCCTGCTGCTTACCCTGGGCTGCGGCAAGTACAAGTTCAACAAGCTCGACTTTGGCGACATCGGCGGCATTCCGCGCCTGCTGGACGTGGGCCAGTGCAACGATGCCTACTCCGCCATCCAGTTGGCGCTGGCACTCTCCGAGGCGTTCGAGTGCGGGGTCAACGATCTGCCGCTGACGCTGGTGCTCTCCTGGTTCGAGCAAAAAGCCATCGTCATTCTACTCACCCTGCTCTCCCTCGGGGTGAAAGACATCCGTACCGGCCCGACCGCCCCGGCCTTCCTCACCCCGGCGCTGCTCAAAGTGCTGGAGGAGCAATTCGGTCTGAAAGGAACCACCACTGCCGAGGCTGACTTGGCCGAGATCCTGGCGGCCTGATCGGCACCTCATGTTGTAAGCGTTTGGCGAGCCGCCCGGCTCGCCTTTTTTCTGGATCCGGCTTTTTCACCAGACGTTTTTCGAACCGTTTCAAACCTAAGGAGCCTTGTGATGACCTCTCTCACGCTCACCTGCATTGGCCGCCAACAGAACACCCACGACGTGGTGAGCTGGCAGCTGGCGCCGCTTTCCGGCAACCTCCCTCCCGTACTGGCTGGCCAGTGCATCACCCTGCATACCGAGATCGACGGCCAGCCGCAGTGCCGCGCCTATACCCTCTCCTCCAGCCCACAGGATGCATGCTGGCAAGTGACTATCAAGGATGTGGGACGGGTCTCTTGCCATCTGCACCAGACCCTGCAAGTGGGAGACGAGATCCGGGTGGATGGTCCGTTCGGCGATTTCAACCTGACCGCCTTGCCTTGCGAGCGACCACTGCTCTTGAGTGCCGGTTCCGGCATCACCCCCATGTGGTCCATGTTGCGGGACGAGCTGGCCAAACGGCCGGATGCCGATATCCGCTTTATCCATAGCGCCCGCTCGCCAGCAGATGTGATCTTCGCAGATGACTTGGCTGCACTGGCTGAGGCCCATGCCGGTGTACGGCATACCCTGATTCTGGAAGATGCCCCAGCAGATCACCCCTGGATTGGCCGACTCACCCCCGCCATGTTGGCCGAACTGGCCCCGGATCTGCGCGAACGCCATGTCTATCTCTGCGGCCCGGCCCCCTATATGGCGGCGGTCAGCACCATGCTGGCAGAGCTGGGACTGCCGCCGGAGCAGCTGCATCAGGAGTCCTTTGGCCTTCCTCCAGCAGAGCCTGCCACAACCACCAGCGACCACTTCTGGCTGACCCTGAAAAAGAGCGGCAAAAAGGTGAAGATCCTGCCGGGTCAGACCCTGCTGGCGGCGCTGGAAGCGGCGGGCGAAACCATGATGGCGGCTTGTCGCGCCGGGGTATGTGGCAGCTGTCGTTGCACCACCACAGGTGACATCGAGCGCCAGAGCGTGATGACCCTGAGTGCTCAGGATCTGGAGAGCGGCGTTGCTCTAGCCTGCTCCTGCACCGCGAAAGGGGATATCAGTCTCGATTATTGAGGCGTGGTGCAGGCTTTTGTGAGGTGCGGTGAAGGCGTCATCGGTATCCCAACCTTTTCCCAAGTAGACAGGGGCGCTAGACTCGGCCCCAGTTTCACCAGAACACGGGATAAAAAATGACAATACTGGTCACAGGGGGCGCTGGCTATATCGGCTCCCACACCCTGGTTGAGCTGCTCGGCGCGGGGCAGCAGGTCGTGGTACTCGACAACCTCTCCAACTCCTCACCGGAGTCACTCAAGCGGGTCGAGCAGATCACCGGCAAACCGGTCACCTTCGTCGAAGGGGATGTGCTGGACAGAGCCTGCCTGCAGCAGCTGTTCGCCAACCACCAGATCGAATCGGTCATCCACTTCGCCGGCCTCAAGGCGGTCGGGGAGTCGAGCCAGATCCCGCTCACCTACTACCAGAACAACATCAGCGGCACTCTGGTGCTGTGCGAAGAGATGGCCAGGGCCGGCGTGTTCCGGCTGGTATTCAGCTCCTCGGCCACCGTCTATGGCGATCCCGCCTCGGTGCCGCTGCGGGAAGATTTCCCCACCAGCGCCACCAACCCCTACGGCCGCTCCAAGCTGATGGTGGAGGAGATCCTTCGCGATCTCGCCAAATCCGATCCCCGCTGGGCTATCGTACTGCTGCGTTACTTCAACCCGGTCGGCGCCCACGAGAGCGGCCTGATTGGTGAAGATCCCAACGGCATCCCCAACAACCTGCTGCCCTATATCAGCCAGGTCGGCGTGGGCAAGCTCAAGGAGCTGGGGGTATTTGGCAACGACTACCCGACCCCGGATGGCACCGGCGTGCGCGACTACATCCATGTGGTGGATCTGGCCATCGGCCACCTGAAAGCACTGGCGCGCATCAAGAGCGACACCGGCGTCTTCACCTACAACCTGGGCACAGGTCAGGGCTACTCGGTACTGGAGATGGTCAAGGCGTTTGAAGCGGCCAGCGGCCGACCCATTCCCTACCAGATCAAACCCCGTCGCCCGGGCGACATCGCCGAGTGCTGGGCAGAGCCGACGCTGGCCCGTGCCGAGCTGGGTTGGCAGGCAGAGCGCGGTCTGGAGCAGATGATGGTCGATACCTGGCGCTGGCAAAGCAACAACCCGAACGGCTATCAAGGCTGATCTCTCGCGGATTGATAACAAAACGCCCCGACATTTTCATGTCGGGGCGTTTTATTTTGCGACGCTCAATCAGTGGGTCTGACTGCGCAGCAGCGGCACACGGGCCAATCGGGGGGAAATGCGCTCTATCAGCCGATCCGCCAGCGGGGTCAACAGCAGCCAGGGCAGGCAGAGGGTCGCCAGCCCCAGCGCGCCGACGTAGACATCGGTAAACCAGTGAGCCCCAGCCAGAATGCGCGGCGCGGAAAAGATCGGCACCATCAGCAATGCGGTGACTCCCGCCCAGCGCGGCAGATAGCGCAGGGCAAAACCGGCGAAGATCATCAGGAACAGAGCGTGATCGCCGGGGAAGCTGTCACCGGAAGAGTCCTTGGTCGGAATACCGCTGATCTGGGTCACCCGCAGCGCATCGGCCACCATCAGGGTCGGGCTGGGTCGCTCCACCGGCAATCGGTGACCAAGCTGGTTGATCACCAGAGCACTCAGCAGCATCACTATCCCCATCGCCACCAGCTGGCGACGACCCACCAAATCCCGGGCGAAGAAACAGCGGGCCAGGATCAGCCCCATACAGGCCAGCACCGCCAGATCGAACAGCCGGTTATTGGTGATGGCCACCAGATCGGCCCACAGAGCCGACTGCCCGAGCCAACCGTTAACGGTGTGAAAAATCGTGAGGTCCCACTGATCCCAGGGACCATGAGCGGGCAGCGCAGCCCAACTGATGGCCACCAGACCACCGACCAGATAGCAAAGCAGGAACTTGCCCATGGGGACTCTCCTTTGGAAAAGGGCGATATCGTAAAACTGTAGAGTGCGTCACAAAACCGAAGAATTGTAAGAAAGTGCGACACAATATCAAGTCTCAAATAAAGCCTGCCAGCCCATTCCAATCTCGCATATCCCAACAGCGCCAAGATTTCTGCCTCCGGTGCTGCATCTGTGGGCCTCTCACCATGAGTGCGGCTTGTGCCACCACCGCAACACCCCCTAGAATGCGCACTTCCCTTTACTGCGAAAGGAAGCGGTATGCATATTCACATTCTCGGGATCTGCGGCACCTTTATGGGTGGTCTGGCGGTGTTGGCAAAACAGCTTGGTTACCGGGTGACCGGTTCGGATGCCAACGTCTATCCCCCCATGAGTACCCAGCTCGAGCAACAGGGCATTGAACTGACCGAAGGCTATGACCCCTCCCAACTCGATCCGGCGCCGGATCTGGTGGTGATCGGCAACGCCATGAGCCGCGGCAACCCCTGTGTTGAATATGTGCTGGACCGCAATCTGCCCTATATCTCCGGCCCCCAGTGGCTACTGGAGCACGTGCTGCAAGATCGCTGGGTGCTGGCCGTTGCCGGCACCCATGGCAAGACCACCACCGCCAGCATGTTGGCCTGGGTGTTGGAGTACGCCAAACTGGAACCCGGTTTCCTTATTGGCGGCGTGCCGGGCAACTTCCCGGTCTCCGCCCGTCTCGGCTCCGCCCCCTTCTTTGTCATTGAAGCGGACGAGTATGACTGCGCCTTCTTCGACAAGCGTTCCAAGTTCGTTCACTACCACCCGCGCACCCTGGTGATGAACAATCTGGAGTTCGACCACGCGGACATCTTCCCGGATCTCGCCGCCATCCAGCGCCAGTTCCACCACCTGATGCGCACCGTGCCGAGCAACGGCCGGGTGCTGTTCCCGCAAGCCGATGACAACCTCACCGCCGTACGCAAGATGGGTTGCTGGAGCGAAGTGGAGCTGGTAGGTCAGGACGACGCCAAGTGGAAGGCGGTCAAGCTGGCCGGTGACGGCTCCGCCTTCGAGGTGTGGCTGGATGGCGAAAAACAGGGCGAGGTGCACTGGGAGTGCATCGGCGAGCACAACGTCAACAACGGTCTGATGGCCATTGCCGCCGCCCGTCATGCTGGCGTGATGGTGGAGCATGGCATCGCCGCCCTCTGCCAGTTCAAATCCCCCAAACGGCGGATGGAGCTCAAAGGCGAAGTGGCGGGCATCAGCGTCTATGACGACTTTGCCCACCACCCCACCGCCATCGAGACCACCCTCGGCGGCCTGCGCGCCAAGGTAGGCAGCTCACGTATTCTGGCGGTGCTGGAGCCTCGCTCCAACACCATGAAGCTGGGGGTTCACAAGGAGGAGCTGGCTGGCTGCTTCGATGGCGCCGACGAGGTGTTCTTCTTCCAACCCCCCAACATCGGCTGGGATCTCGGCGAGGTGACGGCCCATATGACCCGACCGGCCAAGGTATTCAACGATCTGGAGACCCTGATCAACCGGCTGGTGGCCGAGAGCCGCGATGGCGACCATATTCTGATCATGAGCAACGGCGGCTTCGGCGGTATTCATGACAAGCTGATCGCCCGACTCAAGGATTACCACGGCGAACTATGAACAAAGCGATCACCCTGGCGCTGACCGGCGCCTCCGGCGCCCCCTACGCCCTGCGCCTGCTCCAGTGTCTGGTACAGGCCGACTATCGGGTCTACCTGCTCGCCTCATCGGCGGCTCGTGTGGTACTCAAGACCGAACAGCAACAGGATTGGCCCGGCTCGCCGAAAGAGCTCTCTGCCTATCTTTGTCGCCAATATGGCGCCAAGGAGGGGCAGATTGTCGCCTGCGGCAAGGAGGAGTGGTTCTCGCCGGTGGCCTCCGGTTCGGCCGCCCCCAAACAGATGGTGGTCTGCCCCTGCTCCATGGGCACCGTCTCGGCCATTGCCAACGGCACCTCCGACAACCTGCTGGAGCGGGCAGCGGATGTGGTGATCAAGGAGCGTGGCCAGCTGATCCTGGTGCCCCGCGAAACCCCCTTCTCGGCGATCCATCTGGAGAACATGCTGAAACTGGCGCGGCTCGGGGTGACCATCATGCCTGCCGCGCCCGGTTTCTATCATGAGCCGAAAAGCATCGCCGATCTGGTGGACTTTATGGTCGCCCGCATCCTCGATCATCTAGGTGTCGAGCATGAGTTGACCCACCGCTGGGGCTATGGCCACCATTGAGCTGACCGCCACATTCGGCCATAAAAAAACGGCGCCACTCAATGAGTGACGCCGTTTTTTCGTTAAGCCGTGTTAGCGAGCCTGAATAGGTGCAGTCACGTACTTGAACAGGAAATCAGTCACCTCTTGGCGCACCGGGCGCTGAGGTTGATTGATCATCTGCATCATCACATAGCCAAAACCGGTCAAAGAGCGGGCCAGATCCTGTGCTGACAGCACGCTGGTGATCTCCCCTGCATCCATGGCGGTTTGCAGCTCGCTGGCGATCAGCTCAAGGCAGTGATCGAGCAGCCGGGTATAGCGGGGCCATACCTCTTCCCGAACCGATGAGCTCCACTCCAGCCAGATACCGGCATAATCCGGTTGATCGTAGGCGGCATCGACAGAGAGGCGTACATGACGCTGGATCTTGTCGAAAATGGAGCCCTGGTCACCGTATGCCTGCGACAGCATTTGGTTCACAAAGCGTTCGATCTCGGCCAGCACCTCATCTACCAACTCCTCGCGGGTGTTGAAATAGTTGAAGACGGTAGCCACAGAGACCTTGGCCTGTTCGGCTATCTCGGCGTGACCTGCACGGCCAATGCCGCGACGGGAGAACACCTCGATGGCACATTCCATCAATTGGGAGCGACGAGCTTCCGGCGACAGCCGGGTACGACGTCTTATTTCTGCGCGTGGTTCCATAGTTTTTATCATCTAATAGTTATTGATTATGGTGTTTATAGTATTTTAACTAATCATGCCTGAGTGCCTGCTAACTCTATCAATTAAAATAAGCCGATAAAAGCACCACGTATCTCTAGCACCCTTCAACATGAGTGGTAGAATCATCGGTTTTGATATTCATGAACGGCCAAATCCCCTTTGGCCTTATGGGAGTAAGTGATGAAACACACCGTCGAGGTGATGATCTCCGAGGCTGAAGTAGCCGCCCGGATCGCCAAATTGGGTGAAGAGATCACCGCCCGCTATCAGGGTTCTGACGAAGTCGTGATGATTGCGCTGCTGCGCGGTTCCTGCATCTTCCTGGCCGACCTCTGCCGCCAGTGCCAGCTGCCCATCACCCTGGACTTCATGACCGCCTCCAGCTACGGCTCCGGCATGCACAGCACCCGTGACGTCCGCATCCTCAAAGACCTGGACGACGACATCAAGGGCAAGGATGTGGTGATCGTGGAAGACATCATCGACACCGGTTACACCCTCAACAAGGTGCGCGAGATCCTCTCCCTGCGCGAGCCGAAATCCCTGGCCATCTGCACCCTGCTGGACAAACCCTCCCGCCGCGAAGTGCAGGTGCCGGTCGACTGGATTGGCTTCGCCATTCCGGACGAATTCGTGGTCGGCTGTGGCATCGACTACGCCCAGAAGTACCGCAACCTGCCGTTTATCGGCAAAGTGGTACCCCAGGAGTAAGCCAGGTTCAGGAATATCACGGGTGAAGCGGCCTTGCGCCCTTTACTCTGTGCAGGCGGCCTTGGCCGCCTTTTCTGTATCGAGCCGGATTCAACCATCACAGAGGTTGCAATGAACGCACTGGAAATCAGCGGCCTGAAAAAGACCTATCAGGGGGGCGTTGAAGCCCTTAAAGGCATCGATCTTACCGTCAGGCAGGGGGATTTCTTCGCCCTGCTCGGCCCGAACGGCGCGGGCAAATCCACCACCATCGGCGTCATCAGCTCGCTGGTGAACAAGAGCGCCGGCAAGGTGAAGGTGTTTGGCTACGACATCGACAGCGATCTCGAACAGGCCAAGGCCCAGCTCGGACTGGTGCCGCAGGAGTTCAACTTCAGCCAGTTCGAGAAGGTGATCCAGATTGTCACCCATCAGGCCGGTTTCTACGGCGTACCCAAGGCGGAAGCCAAGATCCGCGCCGAGAAGTACCTGCGCCAGCTCGATCTGTGGGAGAAGCGCGACATGCCTGCCCGCACCCTCTCCGGCGGCATGAAGCGCCGCCTGATGATCGCCCGCGCCCTGATGCACGAGCCCAAGCTGTTGATCCTCGATGAGCCGACCGCCGGGGTCGATATCGAGATCCGCCGCTCCATGTGGACCTTCCTCAAGGATCTCAACGAACAGGGTGTCACCATTATTCTCACCACCCACTATCTGGAAGAGGCCGAGATGCTCTGCCGCAACATCGGCATCATCGACAAGGGTCGTCTGATCGAGAACACCAGCATGAAGAATCTGCTGGGCAAGCTGGGTCGCGAGACCTTCCTGCTCGACCTTGCGCCAGGTTCTGCCGTACCCGAGGTGCCAGAGTTCAACGGCCGCATGCCGGATGAGCGCACCCTTGAGGTGGATCTCGACAAGAGCCAGTCACTCAACAGCCTGTTCGAGCAGCTGTCGAGCCAGCAGGTGCAGGTAGTGAGCATGCGCAACAAGGCCAACCGGCTGGAAGAGCTGTTCGTCAATCTGGTCGAAGAGGGGAGAAAAGCATGAATCTGGCCATCTATTACATCGCCTTCAAGAGCATTCTGGCCAAAGAGGTAAGCCGCTTTACCCGGATCTGGATCCAGACCCTGGTGCCACCGGCCATCACCATGAGCCTCTACTTCGTCATCTTCGGCAACCTGATCGGTTCGCGCATCGGTGACATGGGCGGTTTCACCTACATGGAGTTCATCGTGCCCGGCCTCATCATGATGTCGGTGATCACCAACTCCTACTCCAACGTTGCCTCCTCCTTCTTCAGCGCCAAGTTCCAGCGCAATATCGAGGAGATGCTGGTCGCACCGGTGCCCAACTACGTCATCATCGCCGGTTACGTGGGCGGTGGCGTGGCACGCGGCCTCTGTGTAGGCCTTATCGTCACCCTGGTGTCGCTGTTCTTCGTGCCACTGCAGATCCACCATCTGTTCAGCGTCTGCTTCACCGTGCTGCTCACCGCGATCCTCTTCTCGCTGGGTGGCCTTATCAACGCGGTGTTTGCCAAGACCTTCGACGACATCAGCATCATCCCCACCTTCGTGCTGACCCCCCTCACCTATCTGGGCGGAGTGTTCTACTCCATCAGCCTGCTGCCACCCTTCTGGCAGGGGGTCTCCCAGGTGAACCCCATCATCTACATGGTGAACGCGTTCCGTTACGGTTTCCTCGGTATCTCCGACGTGCCACTCGGCACCGCCTACCTCATCATCATCGGCTTCATCGTGGCCCTCTACGGTATCGCCTGGTGGCTTATCTCCCGGGGTACCGGACTGCGCCACTGATTGCCAAAACGGGCACCTCGCGGTGCCCGTTTTCATTGTCCTGCAGGCCTCGGGATGACCTAGACCCGGATGGCGTGATCCTTGAGCAGCCGGGCGGTGAGCTCAAGCTTTTCGTTGCGCTCAGCGGCCCGCTCGGGAACCGTGACGCCACCCTGCTCATCGACCCGCTCCTGACCGAAGGCATCGTCGATAGCCTGCGCCATGGCGGTGCGACCAGCCGCGAGATCGGGATCGATCAGGCTCTCCTGCATCCGGATCCGGTTTTCGCTGGCCGCCAGCTGCAGTTCCTCCAACTGGGTGGCGAGAGTGACAATCCGGTTATCGACCCGCTGGGCCAGTTCGAAGAGACGGTTTTCATTCCCTGCCGCCATCGCCAGTTCATCTAGCTGCTCCCCTTTGCGCTGATCAAAGTTGCTTACCGCACGAGCAGCCAGCTCCAGTGCATACGCCTTGGTTGCCATAGCGTTGACTCCGCCCTCCCAACCGACATCGGACCCCACCCCCAGTGTCACGCCAAGGGTAGTATGAAACTTGGCTCCATCCGGCCCGAAAGCCGCAGTCGCACCGGCCGATGCACCGACACCCAGATTGGCGGAGGCGCGTACCTTGGCCGAAAGGCTATAGGCATCCGCATACTGACTCTTGAGCAGATTGAGCTGGGCACTCCCCTCTGCTTTCATACCAGCAAAGGCCGAGGCGTTGGCCGTTACGCTGACCACTGGCCCATTGGGGGTCATGATAGCCGCTGCACCGGCCTCCAGCTTGGCATTGGCTACCACCTCGGCCGAGCCTGCCAGCTTGGCGTTAAGCAGGTTGCCGATAGTCCAGTTCCCCTCAACCGACAACCCCAGCCTGCTCACCAGCTCGGCACTGGCCCCGATGCGCAGCAGACTAAGGTCATGGGGTCCCGGGGTGTAGCGCGATCCGTCGGTATCATTGACGATCTTGTTCACGGGATTGAACACCAATGAGCCCTCCGCCTTGCCAATCACCAGCTCGGCCTTGGCACTCGCCTTGTTCTCCTGGGTCAGAGCCACCTTGCCGGCAAACTCTCCTACCGGCGTATCGCGACGCCCCTCCCACTTGCCAATCTCGATCTTGGCGAAAGCCTCCACCAGCGCACTGGCACTGACCAGCCCGAGCCCGCCAAAGGCCTTCTGGCTCACGGGCTCACCCGGTTTCAGCTCCTTGCTGGCAGCAGAGAGAGGGCTCTTGAGCTCGGCCCGGACCCCACTCTGATAGTGCTTGCCTGATGCGCCCTCTCCCTGCCAAAGCGCCTTCTCCTGCGCCTCGCGCTCAAGCCAGGGCTCATCCAGTCCATCCACCAGCGCGGTCAGCAGCTCGGTCCTGAGCAGGCCAATCTCCCCCTGCTTGCTCACCTGCTGCTGAATGCTGAGATCCAGAACCTCCTTGAGGTGGCCCAGCTCCAGCAACTGACTGTGGGTAAGCAGGATATCGCGACCATTCTCCTCGGCAGTGGCTTGCGGCTTGAGCTCACCCAGTGCGGGCAGGGCCTGACGCAAGGTCCCGCAAAACAGCTGCCACTCGTGGCTTGCTGCGACCTCTTCACGGGTCGGCACCCGCTCCAACCGCCGCGCCATCATCCCCTCACTCACCCCGAACATCAGGTCTAGCCCCCCTTGCAGCTCCCGCTTGAACAAGTCGTTGGCCCCCTCCTGTTGCAGGCGAGCCAACTCGCTGCACCACTGGCGGATCTGCTGGTTACTCTCGATAGGCTGATTGACCCTCCCCTGTTCGTTGCAGACCCACGCCAGCTGAAATGAGGGAGGCTTGCCACCCTGTGCCAACGCCTGACGGCGGACAGCGATGTCATCGACCAGTTTTTGCAACACGGGATCCTGCTGACGGGAGCGATTCTTGCCCGAGTCGATCCAGAACTGCAGCGCCTGTTCGATCTTCGCCAGCCCGGCCAGTGAAGGTGTTGGCTGGGCCTGATAGTGCCGTACCGCCTGCTTGACCGCCTTGAGTTCCGGGCTCTGCCGATGGCCAATACCGCGGCGGATCCCCCTCTCGAACTCCCGGTTACCGGTATCCAGCAGCCGTAGTCTGGCGTTGCCAAGGCGAGCAGTAGCAGGAGGTGTAGCATCAGGGGTTGTCTGCTGATGACGGCTTAGATCGATATCCGGGGAGGCAATTTTCATGGCAAGAAACCTGCGTTGATGAGAGAGAAGATACTCAGCGTACGCCGCCCCCCCTTGTCACCCTGTCAGCGATGGTCCCGCTTTTTTAGGATTCGGACTGACCCGTAAAAGATGTCTGTCAGCTCACAATTTCGGCACAATCACCCGCCCCACCGACCAAAAACGCTAAAAAAATGACGACAAGTGATAAGCAGCCACCGATCAGCCGCATAGGGTGTCACTCTCCCCCTGCCCGAGGTTTGGCCATGTATCACGCTCTCATCACCGCCCTGTACACACAACTTGGACTTCCGCTTCCGGTGGCCGGACAGACAGCCACCACCCTAGCCATCAACGACGAACTGGTGCTGACGCTGGCTGAGGATGAGGGCCATCTGGTGATCTATCTACTGCTACCGGGCCACGCCATGCCCAACACGCCCCTGCTCAACCACCTTGGCGACGAGCCGGTGTTTCTGCTGGATCAGACCGAGCAGGGAGAGACCCTGATCTGGGCCCGCGAGTGGCTCGATCACCTGACGATCGACAGCCTGCTGCTACTGCTCGAGCGGGCCATCGAGCTGGCTGCCGAACTGCTGACCCACCAGCACGACAGGGAGCAATCGACACAACCACAACAACCCGCCTCCACAACCGCCACCATCAGGGTCTAGCGCCCCCATTCTGGTCACTGTCTCGCAAAATCGAGATTTATCTTGTTTGGCATGGGTTTAGTCATTGCGGCTCAATCGGGAATTGTTAGAATTCATCCCTCTCTATAAAGAGGTAGAACATGCCTGCGTTGTTGCGCATGCTGGCCAATCTGGCACTGGGGGGATTCTTCCTCGCCTCTGCCGGGTTCAAGCTGGTCTCCCCCGCCCTGTTCATCGAGCAGATCGGCGCCTTTGGCCTGATCTGGCCGCCGCTGATCCCGTTCGCGGCCTGGGGGCTGATCGCGCTGGAGCTCTGCGCCGGGCTTGCAGTCATCGCCAACCGGCGCTGGGGACTGTGGCTGGTGATCGGGCTGCTCGCCCTGTTTATTCCGGTGTTGGGCTATGGCGTTGCCATCGGGCTCGACATCTCTTGCGGCTGTCTGGGCAGGGCTGATCTCGGCTCGTTGCCAGAGGCCATTGTGCGGGATCTGCTGCTACTGACGCTTGCGGGCGCCCTGCTGCGAACTTCCCGCCCCGTTTTTCCCGTTCTAAAGGAGTAGTGACATGATGACATTGCGATCCCGCACTCTGCTGGCCTCGCTGATCGCCGCCAGCTTTGCCCTCGCGGGCTGTGGCGATAACCAGTTCGAGCAGGAGGTGAAGCTTGAGCAATCGGCTGTGCAGCTGGCACAGGAGGCGCAGCAGGGTGGTTATCAGCTGCTGACCGTTACCGAGCTGAAGACCCGGATGGACAAGGGCGAGGAGCTGGTGATCATCGACACCATGCCCTATGAGGACTCCTACAAGAAAGAGCACATTCCGGGCGCCAAGAACTTTGTCTTCGTGAAGGAGGCCAAGTCCGGCGACAACTGGAGCGAGATCGTCGAGGGAAGCGGCACGGCGGAGCAGTTCCAGGCGCTGTTGGGTGAAGACAAGTCCCGTCCTGTGGTGATCTACTGCGGCTTCGTCAAGTGCGGTCGCAGCCACAACGCCGCCGCCTGGGCGGTGACTCAGGGCTATCAGCAGGTCTATCGGGTGCCGGGCGGCATCTTCGCCTGGAAAGGCGCCGGTTACCCCGTCTCTGCCGAATAACCGCGCCTGTTCACAAGGCAACACAGCTGACATAAAGAAGCCCGCAACAGCGGGCTTCTTTCATATTGGGTAACGCTGGGGGTTAGCTGGCGGCCTGCTCAAGGGGCTGCGGCTGCTCCACTTGGGTCAGCTGCTGCTTGCCCAGCAACCGCTTGGTGATCATCGCCGCCATGATGGATCCATTGACGTTGAGAGCTGTGCGGCCCATATCCACCAGCGGCTCGATGGCGATCATCACCCCCACCAGCGCGATGGGGAAGTTGAGAGTAGAGAGCACGATCAGCGCGGCGAAGGTGCCGCCACCGCCGACGCCGGCCACCCCGATGGAGCCCAGCGCAATCACCGGCAACAGAGTCAGCAGGAACAGGGGATCAAACGGGTTGATGCCGAGCATGGGGGCAATCATCGCCACCATCATGGCCGGATAGATACCGGCGCAGCCGTTCTGGCCGAGGTTGGCACCGAACGAGGCGGCAAAGTTGGCGATGCTGGCGGGCACACCAAGGCGCTGCTGGGTCTCGATGCTGAGCGGAATGGAGGCGGCGCTGCTGCGGGAGATAAAGGCGAAGGTGAGCACGCCCCACACTTCCCGAAGATAGTGCAGCGGGTTCTGGCCGATCAGCAACAGGATCACCATGTGCACCGCAAACATCGCCAGAATGGCGACGTAGCAGACCAGAATAAAACCGAGCAGGCTGAGGATCTCGCTCAGCGGATAGTGGGCCACCACCCGGGCGATCAGCGCCATCACACCATAGGGAGTCAGCGCAATCACCACCCGCACCATCTTCATCACCCACAGTTGCAGGGTGTCGATGGCCACGGCGGCACGAGCACCAGCCTCTGGATGCTCCGCCTTCAACTGCAGCAGGGCAACCCCGGCCAACACGGTGAAGATCACCACGCCGATCACCGAGAGGCCGCGGCTACCCGCCATATCGGCGGCAAAGTTGGTGGGCACCAGCGAGAGCAGCAGGGCCGGCAGGGTCTGGGCACTGTCGATGGTGCTCATGCTCTGTTGCAGCGCAGCGCTGTCGCTGCCGTGACTCAACAACCCGGCTGCCGTGAGACCGCTCAGGTGGGTGATGGTCATCCCCACCACACCGGCGATCATCACCAGGGTCAGCATGGAGCCGATCAGCACGGCGCTGATCTTGCCGAGAGACTGGGCCTGCTCCAGCTTGTTGATAGCGGAGAGGATGGAGGTAAACACCAGCGGCATCATCACCACCTTGAGCAGGCTGACATAGCCACCGCCGACGATATTGACCCACTCCAGGGTCTGCTGAACGCCGGCATCATCGGCGCCCCACCCCAATTGCAGCGCCAGCCCGAACAGGGCGCCAAGCAGCAGACCTGCAAGTACCTTGCGCGAGAGCGGCAAACCGGTAGGCAACCGGGTGAGAGCAAAACAGAGCAGACAGAAAACAAGCGATGCAATCAGGACAAACATCATGAGTACCTGTAGCGGCCATCAGGCCAAAAGTGGATAGAAACGAAGGGAGATGCGGGCTGGGCCGCAGAACAAAACGCCGGGATGCAGGAGAGTGCAGGCGTGAAAAAGCAGCGGACGCCCGAGGGGGCGTCCGCTGGCAATCGGGGGTATTACTTCTTTACGGGGGCGTCGTACTGTTCGGGTTCGTCGCTATAGACGCAGACATTCCACTTCGCGGCCAAACCATCTTCCGCCAGGCAGTAACGCTCGAAGAACGCGGTGATCTCGGCGCGCTGGCAGTGCGCCTCGAAAGCCGCCATATCTTGCCAAATCTCGTTGAACACGATGGGGAAGCTCTCCCCCTCGGCAAAGGGGCTGGCGATGTGGCGGGTTACCCGATATTGCAGGCAACCATCCTCACGCAGGGTGTTGGGCTCGAGCGCCTGCAGCACCTGAAACAGGGCCTGCTCCTGACCGGGTTTGGGCAGGAATTGGGCAATGCAGTAAACCTTCTTGGACATGGGGTCCTCCTGGTTGTGGCGGGCTCAGGCTTGCTGCAGCGTGACCACTTGATTGTCGATAAGGCGTGCCTTGCCAAGATAAGCGGCCATCAGGATCACCAGCTGTACGCTCTCGTCAGTGGCGGATTCGAGGGTGGCGGCATCGACGATGTCGATGGCATCGGTACGAAAACCGGCGTTGTCGAGACGCTGGCTGGCCTGCGCCACCAAGGAGGGCAGGTGGTGGTCACCCGCTTCGATCTGCTCGGCGATCCAGTTCATGGTGCGCGCCAGCTCGGGGGCGATGGCCCGCTCGGCAGCTGTCAGGTAGCCGTTACGCGAAGAGAGCGCCAGCCCGTCTTCGGCCCGCACGGTGGGCACGCCGACGATCTCGATGGGCATCGCCATGTCGGCCACCATCTTTCGAATAAGCGCCAACTGCTGGTAATCCTTCTGGCCAAAGCAGGCCACATCCGGCTGTACCAGATTGAACAGCTTGGTGACGACGGTACTGACACCACGGAAGTGACCCGGGCGCAGCGCCCCCTCCAGCAGATTGGAGAGACCCGGCACCTCGACGAAGGTCTGGCTCGCCAGCCCCTGCGGATACATGATCTCCGGGGTCGGGGTGAACACCATATCGACACCGGCCGCTTCCAGCGCAGCGCAATCCTGCTCCAGAGAGCGCGGATAGTTGGCAAGATCCTCGGCCTTATCGAACTGCATCGGGTTGACGAAGATGCTGACCACCACCTTCTCGGCGTGGCTGTGCGCCTCTTTCACCAGCGTCAGGTGGCCCTGATGCAGGTTACCCATGGTGGGCACGAATGCGATGGCACGCCCTTCACGGCGCCATTGGCTGATCTGCTCACGCAGAACAACTGGATTATTTACGACCAACATCAGCAGTTCACCTTCCGATAAATCAAAAAGAGAGACGGGTTGCATCCACAGATAGCGCTCGGGCGGGATGGTGCACGAACATGGCTATCAGCAGTTCACCTTTAGATGAATCAATAAGATACGGATTAGCTATACGGATTAACTGCGCGAGGCTGAGAAGCAGAGACGGGGGCCGCAGCCCCCATCATGCAACCGCCAGGATCAGTTGAAGCAGTGCTCCGGGCCGGGGAAGCTCCCCTCGCTCACCTGCTGGACATAGAGGCGGATGGCGGCACGCACATCGCCGGTCTCGGCCAGGAAGTTCTTGGTGAACTTGGGCACATAGCCGGAGGTGACGCCAAAGGCATCGTGCATCACCAAAATCTGACCATCGGTCGCGGGGCCGGCACCAATGCCGATCACCGGGATGCGAAGCGCCTTGGTGATGCGCTCGGCCAGCGCAGTGGGCACACACTCGAGCACCAGCAGCTGGATACCGGCCGCTTGCAGTTCGAGGGCCTGACGGTAGATCTCCTGCGCCTGAAACTCATCGCGCCCCTGCACCTTGAAGCCGCCAAAGACATGAACGGATTGCGGAGTGAGGCCGAGGTGACCGCACACCGGCACCCCGTTGCGGGTGAGGTGGCGGATGGAGTCACACAGCCAGTCGCCCCCTTCCATCTTCACCATGCGGGCACCGGCCGCCATCAGGCGGGCAGCGTTCTGGTAAGTCTGCTCGGGGGTGGCGTAGCTCATGAACGGCATGTCGGCGACCACCAGTGCCTTGCTGGCACCGCGCGCCACACAGCGGGTGTGATAGACCATCTCATCCATGTTGACCGCCAGGGTATCCTGACCCCCTTGCAGCACCATGCCCAGCGAATCGCCGATGAGCAGCACGTGGGCCCCCTCGTCGTCGAACAGCTTGGCAAAGGTGGCATCATAGGCGGTGATGGCGGTGAACTTTTGACCGTCCTGCTTCATCTTCAGCAGGCTGGCGGTGGTGATCTTGCTCATAGAGGCTCCTGTACGTCTGCACGCGGGGCAATGATGGCCAAATCATTGTGCGGGCAGCGGGCAACCAGTCGGGCGAGCGGGGTGCCGCAGGGCAGCACCAGAGCAGGCGCAATTTCGGCAAGGGGCAGCAGCACGAACTCCCGCTCCTTCATGCCGTAGTGGGGTACGATCAGGCGCTCATGGTTGATCACCTGATCCCCATAGAGCAGCAGATCGAGATCCAGAGTTCTCGGCCCCCACCGCTCATCTTTGCGCACACGTCCCTGTTCCAGCTCGATTTTTTGTAATTGATCCAGCAGCGCAAGGGGCGCGAGCCGGGTATTGAGCCGGGCCACGGCATTGACGTAGTCCGGCTGGTCAGCAGGCCCCATGGGGCGGCTGCTGTAAAACGACGAGGCCTCCACCAGCACAGATTCCGGCAACCTTGCCAAGGCGGCAACGGCACGACGAGCCTGACCCAGCGGATCAGACAGGTTGGAACCAATGGCGATGAAGACCTCGGTCATCACGTTTGTTGTCACTCGGCCACTTTCGGTTTGCGGCGACGGGGGCGACGACGGTTGCGACTGTTGCTGCTGCGCTTCTCGCCATCGTGGCTGCGAGCCTCGCCGCGCTCACCGCTGGCCGGGCGACGGGTCGCTTCCCGTTGCAGTTGCGGGCGCACATCAGGATTGGAGGCGACATAGCGCTCCCACCAGCTGGCCAGCTCGCCGAGACCGCGCTCAACCCGGTTGCGCAGCAACAGGAAGTCGAACGCCGCGCGGAACTTGGGATGCTCCATGGCGCGCTCGGGGTGCTTGCCCTGACGACGGGTCAGCCGCTGTTGCAGTGCCCAGATGTCGCGGACATCTGTGGTGAAACGGCGGGGAACGGCGATGATCCGCACCTGATTGTCCAGCACCTCGTTGATCGCCAGCATGAAGGCGTCATACCAGGGCAGGCCGCTCTCGTTCTCCAGCACCCGACCACGGGCCTCGACGCAGCCCCACAGCAAGGTGGCGTAGAGGAAGGCCGGGGTGACGCGTTTATCTTCACGAACGCGGGTATCGGTATCGATCAGTGCCTGCTCGATAAACTGCTCGTAGGGCGAGTTGCCGTGCGGGGTAAACAGCGCCGCCACTTGCGGGAAGAGCTGCTGGAACAGGCCATACTCGCGCAGCAGTTTGTAGGTCGCCAGACCGTCGCCAGCCAGAAACAGCTTGAGGGTCTCCTCAAACAGGCGGGCAGCCGGGATGTCTTGCAGCAGTGGCGCCAGCTCCTTGATGGGGGCGGCGGTTCGCGGGCTAATGGTCATATCCAGCTTGGCGGCGAAGCGCACGGCGCGCAGCATCCGCACCGGATCTTCACGATAACGGGTCTCGGGATCGCCGATCAGCTCAAGCTTGCGCTCGGCCAGATCTTCCAGACCCCCTTCGAAATCGTGCAGGGTGAAATCTTTGGCGCTGTAGTAGAGGGCGTTGACGGTAAAGTCGCGGCGCTCGGCATCCTCTTCGATGGTGCCGTAGACGTTGTCGCGCAGCAGCATGCCTTCATCAGACTGGGCCGACACATGTTTGCTGGTATTGACCTGATGGTGGTGACCCCGGAAGGTGGCCACTTCGATCACGTCACGACCAAAGACAATGTGGGCCAGGCGGAAACGACGGCCAATCAGGCGGCAGTTGCTGAACAGCGCCTTGATCTGCTCCGGCGTCGCATCGGTTGCGATGTCGAAATCCTTGGGCGTCTTCCCGAGCAGCAGATCCCGGACTCCGCCGCCGACCAGGTAGGCTTCGTAGCCGCCCTTGTTCAGGCGATAGAGCACCTTGAGTGCATTCTCGCTGATCTCTTTGCGCGAAATAGGGTGCTGATCACGGCTTAAGGTACGACGTTGACCGGCGACACGGGCTGGAATGGGGGATTCCACCGACTGCTCGCCGTCTTCCTTGCCGAGCACCTTGCGGCAAAAGTTTGCGATCTGGGAAAAAATGGTACACCTCTTCATGACTTCTAAATTGACGGGAGGCCAAAAAATAGCGGCCTATCATAGCTCACGCCTAACCAAATGAAAAACCGTGCTGACAATTGATCCCGCATGAAACCGTCTGCCAGCGAAAATAGCGGTCTACCTGTGCATAGCTCACGCCTGACCAAATGAAAAACCGTGCTGACAATTGATCCCGCATGAAACCGTCCGCCAGCGAAAATAGCGGTCAATCTGCACATAGCTCACGCCTGACCAAATGAAAAACCGTGCTGACAATTGATCCCGCATGAAACCGTCTGCCAACGAAAATAGCGGTCTATCAGCGCCCAGCTCACGCCTTATTACACGAAAACCGGCTCTTTTTACTCAAGGTCCAGCGGGATTTTCTCGCTGGCGGGCACCCGTTCTAGCTGCCAGTTGGCGATGCCCCAGCCGATGATCTCGTCGATCCGGCTTGCCATCAGCTCGGGCGGCGGGCACTGGCCGAGGAAGTGCAGCGCCTGCCACAGTGCCGGGCGCACCTCATCAAGCGCCAGCGCAGGCGCATGGTTCTGCTTGGAGAGCTTGTTGCCATCTGCCAGCACCGCCAGCGGCAGGTGCACCCAGTCGGGCACCGGTGCCCCCAGGGTCTGGTAGAGGGCAATCTGGCGCACCGTGGGCTCCAGCAGATCGGCGCCGCGCACTATCTCGGTGATGCCGCTGTCCATATCATCCACCACCACCGCCAGGTTGTAGGCGTAGAGTCCGTCGCGGCGGCGGATAATAAAATCCTCCTCGGCGAGCGCCGTAGGGACCGCGATATGGCCCTGCAAGCGATCGTCGAAGTGGTAGACCGGATGGTGCTGGCGCAGCCGGGCAGCGCAACCTTCGGCCGCAAGCCCGAGGGTGCGGCAGTGGCCGCTGTAGAGACCGCCCGCGGCCATGATTTCGCGCCGGGTGCAACGGCACCAGTAGAGATCCCCCGCCCGGTAGAGCTGGTCGATGATCTCGTCATAGCGGCCGTGGCGCGCGCTCTGGAACATCACCTCCCCATCCCACTCGAGGCCATATGCCTCAAGGGTCTTGAGGATCAGGGCCGCTGCCCCCGCCATCTCCCGCGGCGGATCGATATCCTCGATGCGCACCAGCCAGCGTCCCTGCTGCGCTCTGGCCTGCAAAAAGCTGCCGAGGGCGGCGATCAGCGAACCGAAATGAAGCGGGCCTGAGGGTGAGGGGGCAAAGCGGCCCACATAGGGACGTGCAAAGGGTGAGGACGGGGGATTCACTGGCATGACTGTTCGGGTAAGCGATTCATTGAGGCTGCATTCTGGGGCGCGACCGCCAAAAGCTCAATAAAAAAGGGAGCCCGCGAGCTCCCTTTTTCATATACCAGAGGGTCGGGATCAACCGGCCATCTGTTTTTCCTTGATCTCGGCCAGCGTCTTGCAATCGACACAGAGGTCGGCAGTCGGACGGGCTTCCAGACGACGGATACCGATCTCGATACCGCAGTGTTCGCAGTAACCGAAATCATCGTCTTCAAGCAGCTGCAAGGTCTTCTCGATCTTCTTGATCAGCTTGCGTTCACGGTCGCGGGTACGCAGTTCAAGAGCGAACTCTTCTTCTTGCGCGGCACGATCCACGGGATCCGGGAAGTTGGCAGCCTCGTCTTTCATATGGTCGACGGTACGATCAACTTCCTGCATCAGTTGGTTGCGCCAGGCACCCAGGATCTTGCGAAAATGCGCCTTTTGTTGGTCATTCATGTACTCCTCACCCGGCTTTTCCTGGTAAGGCGCGACACCCGCAATGGCCAGGGGGCCCAGAGATTTCCTGTTTTCGCCTGTTGGCATGCCCTGTCTCCTAATTCAGCACGCTACCCGTGCCATCCATAAATTGAGGGCGACATCTATAGCAGAAGGGTAACGGGTAAGCAAACGAGCCGTACCAATAATGTTACCCACTCCAATATTTATGCACTCCCCTCGGGTAACAGGTGACCAGATTCAAACGGGATAAACCCTTGAGCCACCATGCCTTGCACCCCAACATGGGGCCGATAGCATAAAATTTCAACCCCCGCCGCGATTGCCTGCTCAATTAGCAGACTATAGTGCGGATCTATATGGGTTGCAGGGCGCATCCGGCTTATTCCGGAGTGCAACACCATAAAGAGCAGCACGGCCCTGTGGCCCGCCGCTTTCATCGCCATCAACTCGCGCAAATGCTTGGCACCACGGGCGGTGACCGCATCGGGGAAGTAGCCCATGCCAGCCTCCTCCCGCTCGTCGAGCAGGGTGACCGATTTTACCTCGATGTAACAATTGCCCTTCTCGTCATCTTCCAGCAACAGATCGATGCGACTGTTCTCTTCGCCATACTTCACCTCGGTGCGCAACCGGCTGTAACCCGCCAGCGGAGCGATAGCCTCCTGCTCGATCAGCTCCCGGGCAATCTGGTTGGCGCGCGCCGTGTTGACGCAGATAAAGTGGCCCGCCGGGCTCTCGGCGATCTCCCAGCTGTTGGGCAGCTTGCGCTTGGGGTTATCGGAGGTGGAGTACCAGACCCGGGTGCCCGGATCGGCACAACCGGTCATGGCACCGGTATTGGCGCAGTGGATAGTGATGACCTCGCCGTTATCGAGTTGCACATCGGTCAGAAAGCGCTTGTAGCGGGCCACCAGCTGGCCCGATTGCAGGGGGGGATCAAAGATCACGGGTTAGCCCTCCGCGCATCTTCTTTTACCCGGGCACGCAGCGGCCAGCAGGCAAGCGGCTCATAGCGCACCCCGTCCGGAGTCGAGATGGATTGATAGAGGCAGAACTCATCGGCTTGCAGCAGAAAATTTGGGGCTGGCAGGATGGCCGGTGCCTCACCCGCCTTGCGCGACAGGGTGACATGGGGGCGATAACCCTGCTCGCCATTGCCAAGACGCAGCTTCTCGCCGTGGCGGCGCAGCGCCTTCGCCAGCACGGTCAGCTCGTTGGGCCACTCCTTCGGGCCAATCCAGGCTGCCTTGGCCCGGCTGAACCAGCCGGTCTCATCCAGCCTGATGAAGAGCGGCGGACAGTGCTGACGCTCCACGGCGGCGATCAGGCGGCGGGTGGTCAACTCGTCTGCCTCACCCAGAAAGGCGAGGGTCAGGTGGAGGTTGGCTTGCGGCACCGGCTGACCGGGCCAGGGCTGCTGATCGCGCCAGGCGATGAGCTCGGGGGCGAGCTCCTTGACGGGCAGGGCAAAGAAGAGTTTGGCCATGTGGTGATAATGCCTTTTTCACGCTCATTGGATGGGCCCATTCTATGGCAGCCATCCGGCCATGTCTCGCCACCCTCCCGCCCGAGTGACCATCTCCGCACATCCACTCACGGTGGTGCGGGTGGCTGTGGCAGAATAGGCGCCGTTTTACCGGTTGCCACAAAAGGTGCTCATCGCTTTGTCCCAGCTCCCCATCGTTTCGGTATTACCCGAACTCTTTGCCGCCCTCGACAGCCACACCAGCGTGATCCTGCAGGCGCCACCCGGCGCGGGCAAATCGACCCTGCTGCCGCTGGAGCTGGTGCGTCAGAACCGGCTGCCCGGCCGCATCATCATGCTGGAACCAAGGCGCCTGGCTGCGCGCAATATCGCCACTTTTCTGGCCCGTCAGCTGGGGGAGAAGGTGGGCGAGCGCATCGGCCTGCGGGTGCGTGGCGAGAGCCGCACCAGCGCAGCAACCCGGCTCGAGATCGTCACCGAAGGGGTGCTGACCCGGATGTTGCAGCAAGACCCGGAGCTGACTGGCGTCTCGCTGGTGATCTTCGATGAGTTCCATGAACGCAGTCTGCACGCCGATACCGCATTGGCCTTCGCTATCGAGAGTCAGCAGGGATTACGCGATGACCTCAAGCTCCTGGTGATGTCCGCTACCCTGGATGGCATGGCACTCGAGACCTTGCTGCCGGATGCCCCTGTGGTTCGCTCCGAGGGGCGTGGTTTCCCGATCGATTACCACTACCGCCCCGCCAATCGCCAGCAGTGGCTGGAGCCGCAGGTCGGCGCCGTGGTGCTCGAAGCGCTGGCCGAGCAAGATGGCAGCCTGCTGGTCTTTCTGCCGGGACAGGGTGAGATCGAGCGGCTGGCGCAATGGCTGGCAGACAAACTGCCGGACGACGTGACCCTCGCCCCCCTCTACGGCCGCCTCGATATGGCTGCGCAGCAGGCGGCCATCGAACCGGCGCCTGCGGGCCGCCGTAAGCTGGTGCTCACCACCAATGTGGCGGAGACCTCCCTCACCATCGAAGGGGTCTCTGTCGTTATCGACAGCGGGCTGGAACGACGGGCTTCCTTTGATCTGAAAAGCGGCGTCACCCGACTGGAGACCCGCCAGATAGCCAAATCCTCCGCCACCCAGCGGGCAGGCCGCGCCGGTCGCCTCGGCCCCGGTATCTGCTACCGGCTCTGGAGCAGCGAGGTGCAGGAGCGGCTCGCCGAGCAGAGCCCGCCAGACATCCTCACTCAGGAGCTGACCGGCCTGCTGCTGGACGCCGCCCAGTGGGGGGCAAAGGTGGAAGATCTGCCGCTTCTCGATATGCCTCCCGCCGCCGCGGTGGCCAGCGCCCAGCGGCTGCTGGTGGCCCTTGGCGCCATGAAGCCGGAGGGTGAGCAACAACTCACTCCCGCTGGCCGCGCCATGGCCGCCTTCGGTACTCACCCTCGTCTCGCCCGCATGCTGCTGCGCGCCCGCGAGCTGGAGTCCGAGAGTCTGACAGGGATTGTCGCCGATGCCGCTTATCTGCTGGCGTTGCAGGAAGAAGATCTGCGAGGATCGGAGCGCCTCTCTGTGCTGTTCCACCGCCGTCAAAGTGCCCTGCGCCAGGGAGCGGCCCGCTGGTTTGAACGGCTTGGCGTACGCCCTGCCAGTGCGCAAGGTCAGTGGCTCGGGCTACTCTGCGCCCTCGCCTGGCCGGATCGCATCGGCAAGCTACGCAGCGGCAGTCGCTATCAACTCAGTGGTGGGGTGAGCTGCGATCTGGTAGAAGGTCATCCCTGTCAGGGACAAGGGACGCTGATCGCCATCGAGATGGGGCAGAACGATCACGGCAGCCGCATCTTTATCGCCGAACCGGTCGATCTGGACGAGCTGGTACGCCTGCTGCCGGAACTGGTAAGCGAACGGCAGTGGTTCGACTGGGATGAGCGGGAAGAGCGGGTTCGCGCCGAGCGCCAGCAGGTGATCGGCGAGCTGGTGCTGAACCAGCGACCGCTGACCGAACTCTCTGACGAGCAGAAAGGGCGCTGCCTGCTGCAAGGCATTCGCCGCAAGGGGCTGCATGTGCTGCCGTGGGACGAGAGCAGCGAAGGGCTGCTGGCCCGCCTGCGCTGCGCCCGCGACTGGCTGCCCGATGAGGGGTGGCCCGCGATGGATGACGAGAGCCTGCTGGCCACGCTGGAACAGTGGTTGCTGCCAGCGGTGAGCGGCATGACCCGGCTGGAGCAGTTGAAAAAGCTCAACCTCGGCGACATCCTGCGCCAATCCCTGCCCTGGCCGTTGCCCAAACGGCTGGACGAGGCACTGCCGAGCCACTTTGCGGCGCCGACCGGCAGCCGGGTGCGGATCCGCTATCAACCGGGGCAGGCACCGGTAATCCCGGTGCGCATTCAGGAGATGTTCGGGCAAGGTTCGACCCCCAGCGTGGCCGATGGCCGGGTACCGCTGGTGGTGGAGCTGCTCTCCCCCGCCCAGCGACCGCTGCAGATCACCGCCGATCTGGCCGCCTTTTGGGCTGGCTCTTACGAGCAGGTGAAGAAAGAGATGAAGGGGCGCTATCCCCGCCACTACTGGCCGGATAACCCGCTGGAAGCGATGCCGACCAAGGTCACCAAGAAGAAGATGGGCATCTAGGTTCGACGGGTTAATCCCGCTCGGACGTTCGCGAATGCGATATAACAAGTAGAAAGGAAAGCAAAGAGGATTTATGGCAACCCAACGACGCAAGCGCGCCCCCAAGAAAGCGCCACCCAAGCGTACCATCTGGCGCAAGCTGTTCTGGCTTGGCTTCAAGCTCTCCCTGGTGGTGGCGGCCTTTATGGTGGTGTTTGGCATCTACCTCGATACCAAGGTGCGCGAACGCTTCGATGGCGAGAAGTGGCAGCTGCCGGTGATGGTCTACAGCCGTCCGCTGGAGCTCTACCCCAGCCAGCGCCTGTCGCGGGACCAGATGCTGCGCGAGCTCAATATGCTGAGCTACAAGCAGGTGCGCCAACCTCACACGCCGGGTGAATACACCATCAACGGCAACCGCATCGAGCTGATTCGCCGTCCGTTCGAGTTCTATGACGGCGCCGACGGAGCCCGTGGCCTGCGCCTCACCTTCAACGGCCCGCGTCTTGAGGGGATCCAGTCGCTGGAGAACCAGCGCCAGCTCGGTTACGCCCAGATGGACCCGGTGCTGCTCGATCGCCTCAATACCGAAGATCGGGAAGATCGCCTGCTGGTGCGTATCGCCGAAGTGCCCGACAGCCTGCTGGTGACCCTGCTCACCACCGAAGATCGCGACTTCTACCAGCATGGCGGCGTCTCGCCGGTGGCCATCATGCGGGCCATGTTCGCCAACCTGATCGCGGGTCGTACCGTGCAGGGGGGCAGTACCCTGACCCAGCAGCTGGCCAAGAACTTCTTCCTGACCCGTGAACGCAGCCTGTGGCGAAAACTGCAGGAAGCCTACATGGCTGTGCTGATCGACTATCGCTACAGCAAGGACGAGATCCTGGAGTCCTACCTCAACGAGGTCTATCTGGGGCAGAACTTCTCGCAAGGGGTCTACGGCTTCGGGCTTGCCTCCTACTTCTACTTCGGCATTCCGGTCAACGAGCTGGATATCGATCAGGTGGCCCTGCTGGTCGGTCTGGTGAAAGGCCCCTCCTATTACGACCCATGGCGCTTCCCGGAGCGGGCCAAGACCCGCCGTGATCTGGTGTTGAAGCTGCTGATGGATCACGGCAGCCTGACCCAGGCCGAATATGAGCTGGCCAGCCGCCAGCCCCTCGGCATCATCGCCCGCGGCCAGATGAGTTATGGCCGTACCCCGGCCTTTATGGGACTGCTCAAGCGAGAGATCCAGAGCCGCTTCGGCGCCGATCTGCTCAAGCAGTCTGGCCTCAAGATCTTCACCAGCCTCGACCCCATCGCCCAGCACGCGGCCGAGCGGGCGGTCGAATCGGGCCTCGCCGATATCGAGAAACTGCGCGGCAAGAAGAAGCTGGAGGCGGCCATGGTGGTCTCCGACTGGCACAAGGGCGAAGTGGTGGCGCTGGTGGGTGGCCGCGATCCCCGCTACGCCGGCTTCAACCGGGCGCTGGATGCCCGCCGCCAGATCGGTTCTCTGGTGAAACCGGCGGTCTACCTCACCGGTCTCTCCAACGGTCTGACGCTCGCGACCCCGCTCAAAGATCAGCCGATCCGCATTCGCGGTCAGGATGGTCAGGTCTGGACGCCGCAAAACTATGATCGCAAGTTCCGCCAGAGCGTGCCGCTGATGGATGCGTTGGCCAGCTCCCTCAACGTGCCGACCGTCAATCTGGGTCTGCAGGTAGGGCTGGAGAAGGTAGTCGACACCCTGCACAAGCTGGGAGTCCAGCAGGAGATCCAGCCCTACCCGTCGCTGGTGCTGGGGGCGGTCGCCCTCTCCCCGCTGGAGGTGAACCAGATGTATCTGCCCATCGCCAATCAGGGGCTCACCCAGCCGCTGTCGGCCATTCGCGCCGTGGTGAACGGCGATGGCAGCCTGCTCTATCAGCATGATCAGACCGCCAAACGGGTCACCGACCAGCAGGCAAGCTGGCTGACCCTGTTCGCCATGACCAAGACGGTGAGTCAGGGTACGGCCCGCGCGCTCAGTGCCAAGTTCCCGGGCGCCACCATGGCGGCCAAGACAGGCACCACCAACGAGCTGCGCGACTCCTGGTTTGCCGGGATGGACAACAACGAACTGGTCAGTATCTGGGTCGGTCGCGACGACAACACCCCGGCGGGCTTGACCGGTGCCAGCGGTGCCCTGCAGCTCTTTAGCGGCTACATGAGCCAACGCGGCGTCAACAGTCTGGGATTGAAGATGCCGGAAGGGGTCACCTGGGCCAACTTCTCCCGCGCCAGCGGCACCCGCGTCACCAGCGACTGCCCGGGCAGCCTGCAGGTGCCGGCCAAAGCCTCCACCATGGGCTCCCCGGCCGGTTGCGCCAGCAGTGCGACGCCACGCAGTGCGCTGGATGACTGGTTCGGCGGTTTCTTCAACTAGATCAACGACACGGGCAGCGCAGGCTGCCCGTTCACTATGCTGCTGACAAGGAAACACCATGACCTTTCCGCTGTTTGACGCCATCCACCATGTGGCCATCATCGCCAGCGATTACCCACGCTCGCGCCACTTCTACCACGAGGTGCTGGGGCTGCCCATTATCGCCGAGACCCTGCGCGAAGCACGTCAATCGTGGAAACTGGATCTGGCCCTGCCGGACGGCAGCCAGCTGGAGCTGTTCAGCTTCCCCTCGCCTCCCGAGCGCCCCTCCCGCCCCGAGGCGTGCGGCCTGCGCCATCTTGCCTTTCGGGTCAGCGATCTTGACCGGGTCATCGCCCATCTGCTGGCCCATCGGGTCGAGGTAGAGCCGGTACGGGTGGACGAGCTGACCGGCAAGCGCTTTACCTTCTTCGCCGACCCCGACGGCCTGCCGCTGGAGCTCTACGAAGCGCCGCGCTGAGCCTGAGTCGGTCAAACAGTCGG
>NZ_CAWMRY010000054.1:0-19998 GCF_963870295.1 Aeromonas sp. ANP5
GTGCCTTCTCCGCTGCTCTGCATCGTGATCCTGACGGCAGTCGCCATCACCATGGGCATCGATATCCGTACTGTAGGCGATATGGGCGAGCTGCCCGATACTCTGCCCATCTTCCTGTGGCCCGAAGTGCCGCTCAATCTGGAGACGCTGGCGATCATCTTCCCATATTCCGCAGGTCTGGCCGTGGTCGGTCTGCTCGAATCCATGATGACGGCAGCCATTGTCGATGACCTGACGGATACCAGCAGCGACCGCAATCGCGAGTGCAAGGGCCAGGGGATCGCGAATATCGGCGCGGGCCTGATGGGTGGCATGGCGGGCTGCGCCATGATTGGTCAGTCCATCATCAATATCAAATCCGGTGGTCGTGGCCGCCTCTCTACCTTTGTCGCAGGCACATTACTCATTCTGATGGTTGTATTCATGGATGAGTGGATCCGCCAAATCCCCATGGCAGCCCTGGTAGCCGTGATGATCATGGTCTCTATCGGGACGTTTTCCTGGGAGTCGGTTCGTAATCTCAAGAAGCACCCGCTCTCCACCAATATCGTGATGGTGGCAACAGTCGCTGTGGTTGTTGCTACCCATAACCTGGCACTTGGGGTATTTGTCGGGGTACTGCTCGCCTCTCTGTTCTTTGCCAACAAGGTTGCCCGCTTCATGCTGGTCAAGAGTGACAGTAAGCGTCATGGCGAGGTACGCACCTATCAGGTTCGGGGCCAGGTGTTTTTCGCCAGTGCCGAACAGTTTTTTGCCGGATTTGATTTCAAGGAAGTGGTAGAAAAAGTGGTGATCGACCTCACCCACGCCCACTTCTGGGACATCACGGCTGTCACTGCGCTGGACAAGGTGGTCATCAAGTTCCGCCGTGAGGGGACAGAGGTCGAGCTGATTGGCTTGAATCAGGCGAGTGCCACAATCGTTGACCGCTTTGGTGTGCACGACAAACCGGAAGAAGTTGAAAAGCTGCTGGCTGGGCACTGATCACAAGAAGGAATTTATCATGACAAATATTTTTGCATGTATCGATGGCTCCCTTGCCATGACAGCAGTGTGTGATGCAGCAGCATGGGCATCTATCAATACTGGGTTACCTATCACTCTGCTGCACGTATTGGAAAAAAGTGAATTTGAAGGGCACAGCGATCTCTCCGGCAATATTGGACTTGGCAGTCGTGAGCTCCTGCTACAGGAGCTCTCCGAGCTGGATCACCAACGCAGCCGTCTCGCCCATGAACAGGGGCGCATTCTGCTGGACAGTGGCAAGGAATATCTGGCTGGTTTGGGGATGTCAGGGATCGAGACCCTGCAACGCCACGGCCAGCTGGTCGAGACGACCCAGGAGCTCTCATCCAACATGCGGATGTTGATCATGGGTAAACAGGGCACGACTCATATCCACGATCTGATAGGCAGCAATATCGAAAACATCATCCGTACCCTGTCTAATCCCATCATGGTAGTGCAGCCAGGCTTTCAGGCTCCAAGCCGCTTCCTGTTTGCCTATGACGCCAGCCCGACAGCCAAGAAGGTGCTGGAGTTGATCGCAAGCAGTCCTCTGCTCAAGGGGCTGGAGTGTGAGCTGGTGATGGTTGGCGAACCGAGTGACGAGCACGAACGCCAGCTGACACAGGCCAAGCAGGTGTTGAAAAGTGCTGGTGTCAGAGTTGAAGCAATGCTGCTGCAAGGAGAGGTGGTGCCAGTTGTTTGCCAGCATGCAGAAGAGGTAAGCTGCGACCTTATCGTGATGGGGGCTTACGGCCACTCGCGGATCAGGCAGTTCATTGTGGGAAGTACGACAACAGGTATTTTGAAAAAGACTAATGCTTCTTTAATGTCGCTCAGGTGATAATTCTGCTGTGGGGGGGATAGAACTATCCTCCCCACTATGAGAGTTGGTGTTATGGGACGTAACCCAATCAGCAAACTCCTCTACGGACATTGGCTTGGCGACAATATAACCTTGTACGATATCGCAATGATTTGCCCTCAGCCATGCAAGCTCCTCCTGGGTTTCGGCCCCCTCTGCGACAACTGATAACCCCAGCTCCTGACACAACAAAATGGTGGAGCGCACAATCGCTGCATTTCTAAAATGCTGGTCAACATCACTCACGAAAACGCGGTCAATCTTCAATTCATGCACAGGTAAGTTCTTTACGTAAGCGAGAGATGCTTGCCCTGATCCGTAATCATCAATGGATAGCTTCACCCCCAGGCTGGCAAGCTCTTTCAAATGCAGTAGTGCGATATCAGGCTCATCCATGAGTGCGCTTTCAGTAACTTCCAGGCAGAGTAGTTCAACAGGCAAGGCATTCTCTTGCAGTAAGTTCCTGACTTTTTGTACTAGGTCTGGTGATGTCAAATCGAGCGTAGACAAGTTGACTGACGTGACGATATCGAGTCCTTCACGGTGCCAGGCAGCAGTTTGGCGTATCACATGCTGCAACAGCCATGGCGTGATCTCACGGATAAATCCCGTTTGCTCCGCAAACGGAATAAAGCCTCCAGGTGGCACCAACCCTCTGGTTGGATGTTGCCATCTCAATAATGCTTCTGCCCCCTTGATGAGACCACTTGCAAGCTCCAACTTGGGTTGAAAGAAGGCGACAAACTCCTCGTTGATCAAGGCATCTCGCATTTCACCAATCAATGCCAATTGCTCGTGGGGGGACTCATCAGCAATCTTGGCTGCAAAGGCGAAACCGTCACGGCGGCGTTTGGCATGACGCATTGCCATACCCGCTCGCCGCATCAGTAGGGTGCTATTATTACCGTCCTCTGGAAATATCGTGATCCCCAGACTGGCCTCAACGTCCAGGCGTTGACCATCTAGTTCAATGGGTTTACGCAGTTGCTCCAATAATTCCTGGGCGTTATCAAGGATATTGAAATAATCTACACCCTTAATAAGGAGTGCAAATTCATCGCCCCCCAAACGCGCTACCAAGTGTTTGTCTGCGACTATAGCAAGTAAACGGTGAGCCATCTCCTGGAGGAGTCGATCCCCCACCTGATGACCCAGTGCATTATTGATTTGGGCGAATCGATCAATATCGATGAGCACCAAAGCGCCACTCCCTTGTAAGGCCGCCTCTGTTAATGCCTCCATAAAGCAGGTACGGTTTGGGAGTTCAGTCAGTGGGTCTGCATAGGCCAGCCGCAAAATATGCTGTTCGCGTGTCGAGATACTATGACGCATGGTATCAAGGGCTCGCATCAGCGCCTTCATCTCTACGCCCCTACCCAGAGGAACCTTGCACTGATAATCTCCCCCTGCAATCGCCTCGGCAACCATCACGGCTTTGTGTACTGGCTTTGCAATGCTCCGAGCAATCAGCAGAGCCAACACGCTTCCAGTGACCAGTGCGCTTAATGCCAGGGTGATAACAGTGAGACGAGCACGATCTGCATCAGCCTTGAGTTGAATTACCCGATCCTGCATCTGCTCCTGCTGCTGTTCAGCAATACGCAGAGTGAGGTCTAACAGCGCCTTAAGTAGTACATCGGTTTGTTCTTCATAGTGTTGACGGGCGGAAGACAAGCCATCAATCTCGATTCGTTCCACTGTTTGCTGAAAAGATTCACCATAGCGCTGTCGGAGGTCAACAAGTCGATCAATATCACCGACATCGACCCCCATTGATGCGACTCGCTCCAACCCTCCAATCGCGGCATCAGATGCAGCCAGCGCTGAATCCATCGCTGCATACAAAGGTACACGCTTATTACGTTCGTCTGTTTGCAGAAGAAGCAGTAAATGCAGTGCAGCGTTCTGGGAATATTGGTTAGCTCGCTGGGCAAGAAATGCAACCCGCGCTTGTTGTTCTACAAACTCATCGATCCCGCCAGTTAATGTATTAAAGCGATGCAGGGCAACGGATGACACGGCAAGCAGCAGTAACAACAGTAGGGAGAAAGCAATAAGGAGGCGTGTTCGAATTGAGCTTCTGTCAGTCAACATCGAAAAAGGGTTATTCGCCATCTGTGTAGCCGCCCAGCTTGGTTATGTGTGGAAGCTTGAGACCGAATCCTGCAAGTTTTTGGAAGTCTCACCCAGTGCCTGCGTTATTTGGACAACATCCGTTACGGCAATCTGGTTGGCCTGTGCCTTTTGAACGATAGCATCAATATGAGTAGCGATTGACTCGCTCTCTCTCACTTGATCGCTCACGACAGCACTCAAACAATCCAGGCTGTCTAAGGAATGTTGAGCACCTTCTTGCAGGGCCTCCAGGGGGGCAATAAGGCCACGGATTAACTCAGTGCCACGCGCCATGCCTTGCTGTCCATTTTTGATTTCGTGAGAGGCTTGTTGAGTTTGCTGGTTGATGGCGGCAATAACATTGTCAATTTGTCCGGTCGCATCAGCCGTTCTGGTAGCCAGTGTTCGCACCTCATCTGCCACGACCGCAAATCCCCGCCCACTCTCACCCGCACGAGCCGCTTCTATAGACGCATTCAGGGCAAGCAGATTGGTCTGGTCAGCAATCTCTCGGATCACACCGACCATATTGGTTACCACCAACGCACTTTGTTCCAACTTGGCAACAGTGTGTGCGGACTTTTCCACGGCTTGCGCAATTTGCACAATTTCATCAGCAACACTGATGATCTCGCGTACACCTTGTTGCGCCATATCATGTGCCTTGGAAGCCTCTTCACGGGTGGTTTGAACATTGCTAACCAGTGAGGTGATACCATCTGAAAAAGCTGTGACAGAGGTCTCAATGGCATGGGCCAATGCACTTTGTTCAGTTGAGCCAGCGTTCACTCGAACAGATGCTCCCTCTAGCGCACTGGCTGCATCACTGACATTATTCGCATTACTGTTGATAGCTCTGATCACATCATGCAAACGTTGACGCATATGCGACATGCTCGCCAGTAATTCGCCCAGCTCATCTTGTCCAGCAGACATGACTTCATTAGCCAAATTGCCCTGTGCAATGAGACGGGTGCTTTGCACCGCGTGGCTCAGTGGCCTCACGATAGATCGTGTGATAAGCCATGCCATGATAGTCCCAACCACAAATGCACCAAGGCCGAGTATCAGAACCCACAAAACAGATGAGTGAACAACAGCAAGCGCTTCGGTTTGTCGCAGGTTCATCGCTTCTCGTTGACCATGTGCCATCATGGTGGTCGAATTCAGCAGTGCCTTTAAGGCTGTATGGGTCGGCCCACTCATAAGCTTTACAGCGTCTTCGCGGGCTCCCATTTCCAGTGCTTCAACTGTCGCCGTGAAGTGCTTATCGAATTGGTTGCGCAATGCCAAAAGGTTATCCAGTTCTACCTGCGCTTCTTCTGATGTCATCAAGGGCTTAAGTTCTGTCAGTGCATCGTTGATATCAGCATTGTGACGGTCTATCTCCTTGTACATCTCGACACGTTGCTCTCGGGCTTCCAGGATAAAGAGCAACAGCAGTCTTCCTGCTGCGCTCTCTGCATGAATATTGATGGCATTTGCCAGCGCGGTGCGGCGAGAGTCCTCTTCAACCAATGTTCGGGTTGTCCCTGCAAGCATGGTCAAGCGTGATGCAGCGACAGCTGCAATAGCCGCTAAAAAGACAAGCAGTACGACATAGCTAAGGGTGAGACGAGAGCGGATGCGCATGCATCACCTCACTACAAAGCGTTTGGAGATCAAGTGATCAAGGGCAACTGGCCCTGGCCCACGCGCAACGAGAAACAGCAGAGCCGCCGCCCATACTCCATGCGTTGGATAGGCATCGGGATAAACAAGGAACTGAATAACAATGGTCATGCCAAGCAATGCCAATGCTGAGAAGCGAGTGGCGAGCCCAATCAGTATTAGGGCAGGAAAGAGATGTTCGGCGGTGGCTGCCATAATGGCACCGAACTCTGGAGGGATAAGTGGTAGCTGATATTCATAACGAAACAGATCGACAGCTGATGGAGAGAGCTGTGGCCAACCAAAATGGAATTCCCCAGAAATTATATCTAAAGAAAATCCCTGAATTTTTGTTTGACCTGACTTCCAGAAAATAGCGGCAATAGAAAAGCGAGCCAGCAGTGCAATCCACGCATCGGGTATGCGCGAGAGTAACTGAACAACCGAATGGGTCAACGCTGTGAGTCGGAGGATCATAGGGAGTGCTCCATCGGTGATGCTGCAATTAACGCATGGCTGCGTATTAGCAAGCTAAGGGTTTCTGAAAGATCAAACGGGCCTGATGCAGCCACTGCATCTGCAAAAGAAGCTCCGTTGTTTAAACGTTCTATGAACATGGCCGCATTGTGTTCTATATGCATGATCTCAACCCCCAATTGAGGACGAACTAGCAATGCACTCTGGCTACAGGTGAGATCAACTCTCCTCATTCCTTCTGAGGGCTCTTGGCCCTGATGCACTGACCAAATAGACACCACTGGATAAGCGGAATGCAGGACTCGCAGTGCAGGATCCAGAGTAAAGCACATACGCGCAAGCATAGCCTCATCTGACAACAGTGATATTAGATCTTCCTGGGATAGGGGGGTTGCATCAGCCGCATGCCACGACTCTACTCGTAACCACTCAAGACGTGCTACATCAGCAAGGTATGGCAAGCCTGCTACAGGTGGAAAATTTGCGATGAAATCTGGATATTCCTCACCATACCAGACAAGTACCGGAGACGAGGGGGGAGAGTAACGAATAAACTCGGCAGCCATTGCCCTGAAAAATGCCTCACCCACAAGGGCTTGTACAACAGGATAACTGTCTGCCAAAGCATCAATCAGCGAAACGGTCACGTTGTTGCGATACACATCAAACCGCTTGGCTGGGTCTGACCCATTCCAGGTACTTAACCCTGGCGGTGACGCGCATGTTGGCGTCAAAAGAGCGGCCATCCACTCGGCTTGGTTACTCATAGACCCATCTCCTTGTTTCCTGCCATCAACAACTCAGCTTGGTGGGCCTCGGCAGCAAGCACCGCAAAAGCTGGAATGTCGTTGTCCCGCTCAATAAGGGTGGGTTGAGGCCCCATAAGAGCAATGACTGTGCTGTAAAGATCCCAAACTGCATTTGCGACAGGAGCTCCATGACTATCGATCAACAGAGGGGCTCCAGCAGCATCAACTTCTTTCGCATGGCCCGCCAGATGGATTTCGCCGACAGCGGAGAGTGGCAAGTCACGTATGTAGGCCATCACATCACGTCCGTGGTTAACGCAAGAGACATAGGCGTTGTTCACATCGAGGAGTAGCCCGCAACCGGTTCGGGCAATCACCTCACTCATGAAGTCCGCTTCCGACATCGTGGAGGTGACAAATTCAACGTAAGTCGCAGGGTTCTCAAGCAACATCCGGCGACCGAGCCGCTCCTGAACTCTGTTCACATGTTCGCAAACGCGATCCAGGGTTTGTGGGGTATAGGGTGCTGGCAACAGGTCATTGAGGAACGTACTCTGGTGACTTGACCAGGCCAGATGTTCAGAGAATGACTCTGGTTGATATCGTGAAAGGAGTGTTGCGAGTCTATCCAGATGGGATTCATCCAGTGGCCCTTCACCACCTATTGATAGTCCGACCCCATGGATGGACAGGGGGTAATCAGCTCGAATGCGTTCGAGGTAATGATGGAATGGGCCCCCCGCCACCATGTAATTTTCGGCGTGGATCTCAAAAAAACCGATAGCTGGGCGGGTGTCGAGGATCGTCCGGAAATGTTCCGGCTTCAACCCGACACCGCCCGCCCTCGGTAGGGCAGGCAGTGTCATGGTTTGCATCCTATTAGGCGTTCTTTTCCTTGAACTCGTTCAGCTGACCAAACCCAGTCGGTGAAGTGCTGGACTCGGTTTGCTCGCAGGTTCCTTTGGGAACCATTGACCAGGCATTACCTTGATGATCACGTACAGAGGTGCCCGCGCAGGAAGTGCCAGCGCCAGCTTTACAGTCATTCTTGCCCTTGAGAGCAACGCCGTAGCATTTCTCCATGTTTGCCATCTTGCTGTCTTCGGCAGCACTGACAGGTGCGGCAGCCATAACCAGGGCGGTGCCAAAAGCGATGGCAAGGGAGGCAGAAGTGATTGTCTTTTTCATCGGAATTTCCTTTTCGTGGGTTGATAAACCAGTCAGCAAAAAGCATGTCGGATTATTCCTCCAAGCCTGCTGTCCGGAATTGTTAATCTTTAAATCTTGTAACCAGCGAATTTATCGTCCAGCTCTGTCTTGCAAAGGTGATTGGTGTAGTTCGACAAGGTTTTTACTGCCGCAGCTAACACAATTTGCAATGCAAGGATGTCGCTATATCCAGCTGCGAGAAAGGCTTCCCCTAGTTCTTGGCTAGGTTTGCCACTTGTCGAAACCAGTTCCTGTGTGAAAGCGTACAAAGCCTGCAATTTAGGGTCTGGGAGTGGCTGATTAGACCTTATCGCAGCCAACACTGGGCCTGGAACGCCAGATACTTTATCTGCCAACATGCTATGCGCAGCAGTACAGTAGTGGCAGCCGTTATGCTGACTGATAGCCAGGAAAATAACTTCCTGTTCAACAGGTGTGAAACCTGAACGTTGGCGAAACTCGGCGTAACCATGCAAATAAGTTGATAGCACACCAGGCACATTAACCATATTTGCGTACATGTTCGGTATAAATCCAAGCGCAGCATGTGCTGCATCGAGCATTTTCTTCTGCTCTACATCAGCATTCCCTGACAAAACTGGTTTCAACGTTGGTGTGGTGAAGTGTTGGCTCATTATATTCTCCATGACATGGCGGTCATTAACTGATGAGATATTCTCTGACGAGTTCACGCGCTCTGTGCAGTCGGCTTTTTATTGCACCAGGCTGCTCACCGAGCCGCTCAGCTATTTCTGCAATCGTGAGCTCTTCAAAATCTCGCAGCAACACGACCTCCAAGTAATGTGCGGGCAGAGACTCCAGCGCATTAGCCAGGTCGATGCGTAACGATTCATCACTACGATTAGCCAGCTGCTGCTCTGCAACATCATCTTCTAGCGGGTCTTGCTTAAACATCATGCGCTCAAGCCGATGACATTCACGTTTAATGACCGTGAATAACCAAGAAGAGAATGCAGCCACTGATTTGAGCCCACTGACTTTGCGGGAGATCACCATCAGGGACTCTTGAACGGCATCATCAACATCACTGGCATGACAGTGCCTACGTGCGTAGCGCCGTGCATCAGCATGGCACACTGCCAGCAGGCGGGAGATAGCCTCATGATCTCCTGTCTGAGCGGACAGAATAAGATTCTCTTTTTCCATCATGCCGTGTGTCATGAATCAGTTCCTTTTGTCGAGTTTACGGCCAACCATGGCACACATCGGGCAGAACCCCATTAGGCCAGTCATGGAAAGGATGGCACTCATGACTCCTGCTGCAACAGCAAGGTCAGATTTCCCCCAGCTCATCACTGCAAACACAAGCGCCATGATGCCCAGGATGATGCGTAACACTCGCTCCCAGTTTGGGACATTCTTTACATAGAACATGTCAGTTTCCTTCGATGGCAAGAGTGCTGAATCACTCTCTTGCTTGATAAGAGGGGCTGGGTGAGCAAAGCGGTTCGCAGAAAATGAAAAAAAACTGAAAAAGCTCAATTGAGCCCATTCAAGTCTATCAGTCGATTGTTGTCAATGATGTCACTAGAGATGCTCTGATAGCTTGTCAGCAAGCTGTACCGATTGGGGGGGCAGGAGTTTGGGGCCAGACACCGCTTACTTAGGAGTGCTGTCAGGAGATAACTAGACCTGTACAAATTGAACGTGGTTTTCAGGTGAGAACTATGTCTACACGTTCTGTATATGAAAATCATGGAATCTTGATAAATGAACTATATTTTCGTCTTAAATCATCAATATCTTTTCTTGCTCTCCTTTCTTTTTCTTCCAGTGCTTTTATCTCATTTGATTTTTCTTTTAGCAACTGCTCAAAAATTACTTTAGCCTGATCCCTTGCTTTAATATCAATGATGCTTGCCAAGTCTTTGGATTTTTCTGTTAGAGCCTCTTCTCGTTCTTGTAGCGAGATGAGGCTATCATTTAAATTCTTCTGTATTAGGTATAAGGAAGCTGAACGCCTGCGTATTTCGACTTCACCAGCATCAAGCTGAGCCTCTTTGGCTTTAATTGTTCTATTTATATCATCAACCTGTGAATAAAACTCTGCCTTAAGTTCATCTAAATTGAGAAGGTCACGTAGTAAGTCTTGCTTTTTATCTATTTCATCTTGTATATGATAAAGTCGGTCTTTCAATTCCATTTCAATGCTTCTGTATTGATCTTCCAATAGGATTAATCTTTCCTGTGCCTCTGAAATGGACGACTCCTTATCCTTTATTACTCTATCCCATCTTCTCAGAATTGCGTTAGCCTTGCCTTCTGCATGCCGAGCCTGCTGAATTATTTTTTGCATATCGCTTAGTTCTGATTCTCTCGTGTTTTTTATCGCATTGTATTCTGCATTAAGCCTTTTAACCTCTGCATGATGCTTTGCACTCAAAGATGAGTACTGATTCTGTAAGGATAGTAACTGCTGTCTATTGTGCGTATACATCATTTCGGAGAAGTTGCCAACAGGGGCCACAGATACCCATTTTTTGGGGCATTTTTTTAGATAATCTCTTATCTCTTCTTTTGAGATTATTTCTCCTTTCACACGAAATCCACTCAGGTCAAGTTCAACACAGGTTGCATTCACCCGTTTTAATTCTTTAATTTTCCCTCGATCACAAAAGTGCGTAACTGCAACTTCGATGAGAACCTTCTCTCCATCGATGAATCCGATTACATCAGGTATAACTCGACCTTCATAAACCTCACATGCCATCTCATCAAAGGATATATTTTGATGTATTGGGTTTATAGTTCCAATAGGCAGTAACAACTGCCTGTCAGTTGCTAAAACCTCTTTAGCTAGGATATGTATTTCCGTTTCCGGCTTCCAGGTACAGGAGTCCTGTTCGATTGAGTTAGGCTCATGAGCAAAATAATGGGCTTTAATTGGCCCTTTCATTGCCCAGACTGCGCCCTGACAACCGATGCATGTGCAATTGCATCCTTTGCCACTAACAACGTCTTTGACATCAACGATATGGCCGTTGTCGTCAAGGGCGCGAGTCATCAGGATTCTTGCCATCTCTATCCTACCCGCAAGTGGATCTATGTATCAAAGCGCATCAGTTTATTCAGCCCACGTAGATGCGTACACCACATCAGTCACTACAACATTTTCATGAAAAATCATACACTTCCATTTGATTGTTTTGAACTTAATCAAGATTCAATCGGATTTAGAGATATGACCACTCCCCAAGCGAGCTCATTGGGCTTTAGAGGATGCGTAGGAGCGGGCTGGTAATCATGGGAAGAAAGATGAATACGGCATGTTGAAAAAGCCCTGAAATTGATACCAAAGGAAGTGCGCACTAAAGTAGCGTAAACAAGACACCGGTTTGAGGCCGGTGTCAGGTGATAACTAGATCTGTACAAACAACCAATCTCATCATTTTTTGAAATTTATTTCATTTACCCCACTTGAAAAATTCGGAAAACTGTCCATTTACTAATTATGAGAGCTTCAATCAAATTTAAGCAGCTCACCATTATTCCGCTGCTACGCAGCGAAGATAAACCAGTTTTGTACACCCACGGCTATTATTTCATCAACAAACACTCATAATTGAAGGTCATAACAATCTAATAACGAATTCTATCGAAGGAGATACCCTTACAATAACTGGTTAAATTAGTGCCTAAGGCACTGAATAGTAAAACTTAAATTTAATTTTTGCACATATATCAATCATACGGGATTCACGCTACATGGTGTCATGAACAGTGGTTATTGATATGCACTCGTAAATTCGATTCTTACCATCGCGTTTAGCATTGTAAACCTGAATGTCAGCTGCATTTATAAGCTCTTTTGCACTAATACCTTTTTTACTAACAGCAACCCCGCCACTGAGTGTTACTCGTAGGGCATCTTCACGCCAGTCCAGATGTTCAACTCCATGCCTTAGCGCCTCCAGCAAAGATATCGCTAAGTTACCTGAACCGACTTCAAATAATACTGCTAATTCTTCTCCACCATATCGACAGAACCAGCCATGTTCATAAAAAATTGAATTTCCAAGTTTCGCAACTCTTTTTAATACAGAGTCACCAGTTTGGTGTCCGAACGTATCGTTCACTTTTTTAAAGTCATCTAAATCCAACAGCGCTAAATAAAACGGCTCTTGCTTTTTTAACAGCTGAGCAAGCTTTATGTCAAAAAATCTACGATTGTATAAACCTGTCAGTTGGTCAACATTAGCCTGTAAGCGAGCTTCTGATAATTCATGTGTCGATTTTGCCACTTCATCATACACATGTGATAACTCAACCATTCTATTTTTGGGTGTTTTCAATGAGCTATTACGACTTGACCTAATAACACCATAAAGCTCATTGAGCATACGTTGAAAATAACGAGACCATGATAGCGCGAGCAATAGATAAAGGATGCAGGTTAGTGCGATGATCCCTTGAACATTAAGTGACACACTTTCAATGACACCTTGTAAGGTAGATTCTGGAACAACACTAACCAAGATCCAGTCTTGACCATCGACTTTGTTATATGCCACAAACATCCCAGATTCTTTATCATGGAATACGCCTTTGTCTTTTGTGAACTTCGAAAGCCAAGTCATATCTTTCATGGGCGTAAACATTAGCTCTTTATCAGGATGAACGAGCATCTTACCAGCCCCATTCACCAACATCTGATAACCAGCATCTTGCTTATAATTAAGCCACTTTGATATGGGTTGAAGTAATGTATCAATTGAAAAGACACCAACTAACTTCCCTGTCGGATCTTCAATTGTTTTAGCTAATGAGAGGGATAGCGTTCCGTAAATGTAGTCGTAATATGGTTCAGTCCAAACCATCTTGCCTTTATTTTTAACGGCAAGTTGATACCATGGCCTTATGCGTGGGTTAAATTTTGAGTCAGGTTGCCATTCAGGATGAACAAGCAATTGTCGATGCTCTGTGCCAACATAGATGTATTGTAGCCCAGCAGTTTCCTGATAACGCCGCCAGTCCTTTAAGTATTCAGACTGATGTTTGATCTTGTTATCTATAAAGTCTTTATAATCAACATTGCGATAGATAAGCTCAAACTGTGTTGTGAGGGTATCAAGATATGGCTTAATCAAAACATTATGAAGTTGATCATTCTTGGATACTAACTGTTGCTGTAAATCACGTTGCAGAGTGACGGTCATATGATAGTAATAAATGGCCCCGAGAATTAATATGGGGACGAAAAGCAGAACTAACCCAAGACGCATGCGGGAAATCAATGACCATGTTTTCCACTGGGTTTTATCACTCATTACACCGACATCCTGTCTGAAAAGGTCTGAGGGGCTAACTATACTAGAAAGATTTGAATGAGCCCATGATTGTGATCACTCCCTCCAACCTGAACGCCCACCATTTAGGGCACACTCCTCGATGACGGCTTGCAACCTTGCATGCAATCAGAACGTTAAGGTTTGTCTACGATGAAGGCAATGACCGAAGAACGACAACCATAAGTGTATGAATCTGCTATTTTTTAATGGGATTGGTCGCACAACATCAAATCTATAGTCACAATAGCCAAAGCCCCGAACTCATCTACAGAAACACCTTCAGGTGCTGCGCTCAGGTCTAATCGCCTAGCATCACCAAACAACCTATTGGTGTGCGCTTCCAGAATCTCGTCCAGCTCTAAAGATGAGATCAGTTTTCTCCAGCTAGTGTGAGCCTTGAAATCCTCCACGACACAGTGTTGTAAACATAAACGCGGGATTTCGACCCACCTGCCGGAGTCAACGGTGGTGTGGATTTTGGCTTGAAAAATGACCCTGACCATTCTGAGAAATCCTGATGCAGAAACTGGGAGTCTTCATGATATGAGGGAAGCAATTTAATGATAAATATGTTAACTGATGAGTGGCATGTTGCTAGGATGTCCAAATAAATGCCGTGAGCCATTCGAACCCCTTTCTGTCGGGCGAGCAACTAAGACTGCTTCTGTCATCAAAGATGAGTTAGCTCGCAATCATGGGTCTATCTACTGTAATAGCTGTCAGTACATCAGGTCTAAAGACATGCTGTATTATGTTGGCAGCAGACCATGCCCATACAACAAGGAGATGTTGATGCAAAGCCCCGTAGTACCGGATAACGAACAGCTTCGCTTAGACGCATTGCGCCGTTTAGCGATACTTGATAGCCTCGCAGAGGAGCGTTTCGACCGGATTACCAGGATGGCTCGAAATATGTTTGATGTGCCCATTGCATTGGTTTCATTGGTGGATGAAAACAGACAGTGATTCAAGTTGGGGTCGTCTCAGAAAACGGAAAATAAAGCACATTAAGTCGGTTGCAGCGAGTGCATCTCTATCGGAAAAGATGGCGCGGCACCCACCACAGGTAGAACACCATGCCGAAGAGTTCGACCAGCGACTGTACCACGATGACAACCGCTGCGACCTCCCAACCAGCAGGCAAGGACAGGGCGAAGGGCAGCACGATGAAAGAGTTGCGGGTGCCCAAGCTGAAGGCCAACGTGCGTCCATGATCGTTCGGCAGTGCCATCCAACGGGCCAGCCCCTTGGCGATCAGTGCGGCCAGCAACAAGAAAACAACAAACAGCGGAACGACGACTGGCAACAGGCCCAGCGCATCCCACACCGCATTGACCTGCGCCCCGGCGATCATGAACACGACCAGAGCCAGCAAAGGCACAGGCCACCAGGCCAGCCGTTCACGTACATGGGCCCGTTCTGGTCGCGCTTCGATCCAGCGCTCTGACACCGCTGCTGCAATCAGCGGCAGGATCACCACCAGGAGCGCTGGCCAGACTTCGGCCAGGCCAATATCAGCGACCGCCCCGCTTCCCAACATGAGCCACAGGTAGAGCGGAAGCAGCAGGAGCTGCAACAGCAGGTTGATGGGCGTCACGGCGATGGCTCGGGGCACATTGCCGCCGCCGAGTTGGCTAAAGGTAATGAACCAGTCGGTGCAGGGCACCAACAAGACCAGCAGCACGCCAAGGCGTACAGCCTGATCAGGGGGTAAGCATTGAATCAGCGCCCAGGCCAGTGCGGGCAGCACGATGAAATTGCCGATCAGCATCGCGGCGACAAATCGATGGTCACGAAAGGCCTTGCGCAAATGCAGCAGCGGCACCTGCACAAAAGTGGCATACAGCAGTAGGACCAGCGCAGGCCATAGCAGCGCCTCGAAGGTCGGGGCGATACTGGGCCATGCGCTGCCGGCCAGCAAGCCGCCAAGGATGGCCGACAGATAAATCCAGACCTGTCGGCGTTCAAGAACAAGACGATCCAAAGAAACGCTCCCTGTGGGTTTATTGAGCATGCTCGCACGCCATGTCAGTCTGAGGTATACCCTAACGCAACGTCAGGGAAGAGCCTGCAATCGCGTCAGAATAGAGTCGAATATTAAATTTATTGACACAATCAGTCAAGAGTAATAGATTTCATCCTGACACATACCCCTTGGAGGCACTTTGTACGGTCAACGCATCGGCTACGTTCGCGTCAGCAGCTTCGACCAGAACCCGGAACGGCAATTGGAGGGTGTTCAAGTGGCGCGGGTGTTCATCGACAAAGCATCCGGCAAGGACACCCAGCGCCCCGAGCTGGAAAGTCTTCTCGCCTTCGTGCGCGAAAGCGACACCGTGGTGGTGCACAGCATGGATCGGCTGGCACGCAACCTGGACGACTTGCGCCGCATCGTGCAAGGTCTGACCAAACGCGGCGTGCGCATCGAATTCGTCAAGGAGAGCCTGGCCTTCACCGGCGAGGACTCGCCGATGGCGAATTTGATGCTGTCGGTGATGGGCGCGTTTGCTGAGTTCGAGCGGGCCTTGATCCGCGAGCGACAGCGTGAAGGGATAGCGCTCGCACGGCAGCGGGGGGCGTACCGGGGCCGCAAGAAGTCATTGAACGATGAGCAGATTGCCGAACTGAAGCGGCGTGTCGCGGCGGGTGAGCAAAAGGCCCGGATCGCCCGAGACTTCGGCATCAGCCGCGAAACCTTGTACCAGTACCTCCGCGAGTCCTGAGCATGCCGCGTCGTTCCATTCTGTCCGCCACCGAGCGCGAAAGCCTGCTTGCATTGCCCGATGCTAAAGACGATCTGATCCGGTACTACACGTTCAGCGGCACCGATCTGTCGGTGATCCGTCAGCGGCGTGGGCCTGCGAATCGGCTGGGCTTCGCCGTTCAGCTCTGCTACCTGCGGTTCCCCGGCGTCATCCTGGGCGCTGATGAGCCGCCGTTTCAGCCTTTGCTGCGCATCGTGGCATCGCAGATTAAAGTGCCGGTAGAAAGCTCTGGGACGACTACGGGTAATGGGAGCAGACCCGGCGCGAACACCTACTCGAACTGCAAACGGTGTTTGGCTTCCAGCCGTTCACCATCAGCCATTATCGGCAGGCCGTGCACACGCTTACCGAGCTGGCCATGCAAAAGACAAGGGCATCGTGCTGGCCAGCGCGTTGATCGAGCATCTACGGCGACAGTCGATCATCCTGCCCGCACTCAACGCCATCGAGCGAGCCAGTGCCGAGGTCATCACCCGCGCCAATCGGCGCATCCACGAAGCCCTGTCCGAGCCGTTTTCGAGCGGGCACCGCCATCGTCTGGATGAACTGTTGAAGCGCCGCGACAATGGCAAGACCACGTGGCTGGCCTGGCTGCGGCAATCACCGGCCAAGCCGAACTCCCGCCACATGCTCGAACGCCTCAAAGCGTGGCAGGCGCTCGACCTGCCTTCTGGCATCGAGCGCCTGGTACACCAGAACCGATTGCTGAAATTCGCCCATGAGGGCGACCAGATGACGCCCGCTGACCTAGCGAAGTTCGAGCCGCAACGACGCTACGCCACCCTCGTGGCGCTGGCCATTGAGGGCATGGCCACCGTCACCGATGAAATCATCGACCTGCACGACCTCATCTTGGGCAAGCGGTTTAACGCCGCCAAAAACAAGCGTCAGCAGCAGTTTCAGGCGTCCGGCAAGGCCATCAATGCCAAGGTGCGTTTGTACGGGGCATCGGCCAGGCGCTGATCGACGCCAAGCAACCGGGCCGCGACCTGTTCGCCGCTATCGAAGCTGTTATGTCCTGGGACGCCTTCGCCGAGAGCGTCACCGAGGCGCAGAAGCTCGCTCAGCCAGATGACTTCGACTTCCTGCACCGCATCGGCGAAAACTACGCCACCTTGCGCCGCTACGCGCCGGAATTCCTCGACGTGCTCAAGCTTCGGGCTGCGCCCGCTACCAAGGACGTGTTCGACGCCATTAAGGTGCTGCGCGGCATGAACACCGACAACGCCCGCGAGGTGCCTACCGACGCGCCGACCGGCTTCATCAAGAAGCGATGGGAAAAGCTGGTGATGACCGACGCCGGCATCGGCCGGAGCTACTACGAGCTGTGCGCGCTGTCGGAACTCAAGAACGCGTTGCGCTCGGGTGACATCTGGGTGCAGGGTTAACGCCAGTTCAAGGACTTCAAGGACTACCTGGTGCCGCCCGAGAAGTTTGCTAGCCACAAGCAGTTCAGCGCATTGCCGCTGGCCGTTGCCACCGACTGCGACCAGTCCCTGAGCGAGCGCTTGGTGCTGCTCGAAGCGCAACTCGCCATGGTCAACCGGATGGCGGCGGTCAACGACCTGCCGGATGCCATCATCACCGAGTCGGGTCTGAAAATCATGCCACTGAATGCGGCGGTGCCCGACACCGCGCAGGTGTTGATCGACCAGACGGCCATGATCCTGTCGCACGTCAAGATCACCGAACTGCTGCTTGAAGTCGATGAGTGGACGGGCTTCACTCACCACTTCACGCACCTGAAATCGGGCGATCTGGCCAAGGACAAAAATCTGCTGTTGACCACCATCTTGGCCGACGCGATCAACCTGGGCCTGACCAAGATGGCCGAGTCCTGCCCCGGCACGACCGATGTGAAGCTCGCCTAGCTATCACCGAGCGCGGACGGCCGGTGGCTGATGTTTCACGAGCCCTTGGGGTATCTAGACATTCAGTCTGTATACTTGGCTCAGGCAGTACGGTAAGCCTGCTGACCAGCAGCTCGAAGAGTCTGCCTTGCAAGTCGAGCTCCGCCGCCTGAAAGTCGAACTGTGCCAAGTTACCGAGGCGCGCAATATCCTAAAGGAGGCCGCTGTAGATTCAACTTGTCAACGGCGTTGTTGCCCAAATCAACGAGCAAGTCATGACTTCCCCAGCTCCTGGTTACCTCTACACTCGGGGCTTTCTGACAGGTAAACCAAGGGTATTCAGCTTGTTTATGGCGCTAACGTACGCCATGACTTCTCCCACTTGGCCGTTGTAGCTACGCATTCTGATTTTTCCCGCCAGCAACTGTTTGAACCGATACATCGCTGTCTCTGCCAGCGAGCGACGATGATACCCCGACATCTTCTTCCAGTGCGCCAGCCCTTCCTTGCGCATCACCAGCACGGCCTCATTTCTTGGATGCCCCTTTTTCCATAACCCCGCGCTCTTGCGAGGCGGGATACAGGCAGTCGCCCCTTTGCGCGAGATAAGCTGATGGCTGGCTTTGCTGTCATAGGCGCCATCCGCATAAACACGTCCCAGCTTACGCCGTAGTGGCTTGAGCAAGGTGGGCAACACCTCGGCATCATGGACATTTTCCAATGACACTTCTGTTGCCACGACATCGTGGGTTGCCGGGTCTACCGCCAGATGCGACTTGCGCCAGACTCGCCGCTTCTCGGCGTCGTGTTTTTTGACCTTCCACTCATTTTCACCAAACACCTTCAGGCCAGTCGAATCGATAACCAAGTCGGTAACGCGTTCCTTCGCGGGCTGTCGATAAACCACCGTCACCAAGCGTGCTCGCTTGCTGACACAGCTGTAGTCCGGTGCGCAAAGCGGTACGTTCATCAACTCGAACAGGGAGTCGAGTTGTCCTTGGGTGGCCCGCAGAGTGAGACTGAAAATCCCCTTGAGCATCACGAAGGTACAGATGGTCTGGTCGGTGTAGAGTTGGCTGCGGCCCCGCCGCCCATGATGGTCGTGGTGAAACCAGTTGCCCATGGCCTCAGCATCAACCCAGAAGGTGAGTGAACCACGGTTAATCAAAGACTTGTTGTATGTAGGCCAGTTGGTGATGGGGTGAAGCGACGTGCCCATGATGCAGACTTGAATAGGATGGTGGTGATCAGATCACCAAGCCCTCAGTTAGTTCCCTTCAAACAGCATCAATTTGGGAAACAACGCCCTTGTCAACTACAGTTGTCGAGCTTGTGGGGCGGATTGAACATTGGGTTTGCCAATAACTAATCAGTCGGGGGGCTAAGAGGATAAAACCAGCTCAATTGGTTAACATTCATCCAAATAGAATGATTTTCAAAATTTTTTCGCATCCCCCCACTTGAAAAATTCGGAAAACTGTCCATTTACTAATTATGAGAGCTTGAATTAAATTTCAGCGTTTGAACATTCCGCTGCTACGCAGCGAAGAGAGCCCAGTTTTACAACCTCTCACACGATTTTATTGAAAATAACAAATGAAAATCGCTTTTATAAACTAAGATTAATTGGATTGACATAATAAGTTAATGTTCTGTCACTTGGTAATGGATTGAAAGTTCATAAACTGATAGAAAATAGAAAATAGAAAATAGAAAATAGAAAATAGAAAATAGAAAATAGAAAATAGAAAATAGAAAATAGAAAATAGAAAATAGAAGTATTGCCTCGGTCAAATGTGGTTATATTCGGCCTCTAGGGCGGAAAATTAAAAAAGTGTTTTTTGCAAAAATAAGAGCTCTATCTATACAGGCTCCTCTCTGCTATCATCCGCAGCCCATGAACAAATCGCATACTGGCGTGACTGTAACGCCGCCCTAACCCCTCCCTCTGCGGCTCCTGCCGCCTGACTCTGGTTGTCACAACCGGAGAGCTCTTTTACACCC
>NZ_CAWMRY010000055.1:0-19373 GCF_963870295.1 Aeromonas sp. ANP5
CGGGACACGCACAATAAAAAAGCCCGAGTCGATGACTCGGGCTTTTTGCTGAATGCCGCTTCGATTAGGAGAAGCAGGCCTGCAGCACGTAGAAGATGGCGATAGCCAGGATGGCACCGGCAGGCAGGGTGATGATCCAGGAGACCACGATGTTGCGCAGTACCCCCAGATTCAGCGCCGCAATACCGCGCGCCAGACCGACACCCATCACAGCACCGACCAGGGTCTGGGTGGTGGAGATGGGCAGACCGGTACCGGAGGCAATCACCACAGTCGCGGCAGTCGCCAGCTGGGCAGCAAAACCACGGCTCGGGGTCAGGTGAGTGATGCCGGTACCGACCGTCGCCATCACCTTCTCGCCCATGGTCGCCAGACCGATCACGATACCGATACCGCCGAGGGGCAGGATCCACCAAGCAATGGCTGCCTGACTGGAAATCTCGCCACCGGAAGCCACGATAGAGGCCACCGCAGAGAGCGGGCCAATGGCGTTGGCCACATCGTTGGAGCCGTGGGCAAAGGCCATGGCACAGGCAGTGATCACCATCAGGATGCCGAACACCTTCTCCACGTTGGCGAAGTGCATCTTGCTGTCATCCTGCGGGTTGTACTTCTGGCCGCGAATGTAGATCCAGCCGGCAAACGCCACTGCGATGGAGATGGCGATGGAGAGCAGAATGCCCTCGCCATCGCTCAGGTGCAGACCGACGTGGGTCAGCCCCTTCTTGATGGTCACCAGACAGATCACCAGCGCAGTCAGGAACATGTAGAACGGCACATAGCGCTTGGCGTTGTTCAGGGGATCATCGGTGTTGAAGATAAGCTTCTGCACGCTGATGAACATGAAGTAGGCGATGACACCTGAGATGGCCGGGGTGATGACCCAGGAGCCAACGATGCCGCCAAACTTGCTCCACTGCACCGCTTCCGGGCCAATGCTCACCACTGCAAAACCGACGATGGCGCCGATGATGGAGTGAGTGGTCGAGACGGGCCAGCCGAAGTAGGAGGCGAGGATCAACCAGGCGCCTGCCGCCAGCAGGGAGGCGATCATGCCGAGCACCAGCAGGTCCGGGCTATCGACAAACGCATTGCTGTCGATGATGCCGTTACGGATGGTGGCCGTCACTTCGCCACCGGCCAGATAGGCACCGGCAAATTCGAAGATCATGGCAATAATGATCGCCTGACGGATGGTCAGGGATTTGGTGCCGACCGATGTCCCCATGGCGTTGGCTACGTCATTCGCGCCAATACCCCAAGCCATCAAAAAGCCGAACAAGGCCGCCACGAGCACCAGAGTGGTGCCGTAATTCGCGATAATGTCCATTAATAGTGTTTACCCAGTCAGTCGATTACGAACGAGCCAGCATCAGTTCCAGACGGGCGCCTACGCGCTCGGCCTGATCTGCCAGGTCACCTACCCATTCGAGGATCTTGTAAAGGAACATCACATCGATCGGATTGTAATTGTGCTCAACCGCTTGCAGCTGTTGGCGCAGTCCGATCTGCATGGTGTCTGTATCGTCCTCGATCAGATCCAGCTGGTGGATCATCTCGGCAACCATTTCCACTTCCCGTCCTTTGAAGCCGGTCTCGAGCAGCTCATCGAGCTCCCCGATCGCTTTCTCGGCCTGAGCGGTCGCATCAATACAACGTTTGAGGTAAGCCATGAAATCCGTCCGCATTTCGGCGGGGAACTCCATGCGACGACCAAGCATGCGGCCGGAGATATCCTTGGCACGGTTGGCAATCTTGTCTTGCTGGGTCAACAGCTCCAGCAGGTCGGTACGTGCAACCGGCAGGAACAGGCCGCGAGGCAGTTTCAGACGGATTTCACGCTTGAGGGTATCTGCCTCTTTTTCCAGCTGGGCGATCTGCTGCCGGATCTTCTCGGCATCTTCCCAACGGTCTTCGGCAACGGCGTCAAAGAAGGGAACCAACTGCTGGGAGCACTGGTGAACCTTGACGATATGCTTCTGCAGCGGCTTGATGGGGGACTTGGCAAAAAGCCCCAAAATAGTATTTACTGGCATGGCCAAACCTGTGTCGGTGAAAAAACACTCGATACGATTTTATGAGGCGCGCATGGTAACCGAACTGCGCCCTCAATTAAACCGCGAATTAATCTAGTCGTCTCGCGGGCATTATATCCCCGCGACCCGAATCCTGCCCCCCAAAGTTGCCTGCCAGCCCGGAATGACTATGCAAACTGAGATCGAGATAAAGTTTTTTGTCGCCCGCGACATTCAAGCCGAGTTATCCAACCTGCTGAATTCTCTTGAGATTAAAGAATCGTCACAACAGCAGCTCGGCAACGTCTATTTCGATACGCCGACCTTGGCTCTGCGCCAGCTGGAGATGGGACTGCGCATTCGCCGCTGCGATGCCTTTGCCGAACAGACCATCAAATGCCGCGGCCAGGTGGTGGGCGGCCTGCACGCCAGACCCGAGTACAACACCCCTGTCAGCGGCGATCTGCCGACCCTCTCGGCCTTTCCCGATGAAATTTGGCCGACTCTGACCGAGCGCGACCACATTCAGCAGCAGCTGGTCGCTCAGTTTCGCACCGACTTCCTGCGCCGCCACTGGCTGATCGCCTTCGAGGGGGCCGAGATTGAGCTGGCCTGGGATCAGGGAGAGATAGTCGGCAGTCAAGGCAGCACCACCATCAACGAACTGGAACTGGAGCTCAAATCAGGCGCGACCGCGGCGCTGTTTGCACTGGCCCAACGCCTCGCCAAGCTTGGTGGGCTGCGTCTCGGCGCCCAATCCAAGGCCCAGCGCGGCTATCGACTGGCTGGTCTTGGCAAACCGCTGGCCCTGCAGGCGCTGGTCGAACATGAAGGTATGGATGGCATAACGGGGGTAAGCGAGGGGCTGCGCCACTGGCAGCATCACGAGCAGCTCTGGCTGGAGCATCCGCAGGATGAAGGCATTCAACAGCAGGCACTCGCGGCCCTGTGCCAAGGGATCGATCTGGTCGCCCACAATGCGACCGCGCTGCCACAACCAGTGCTCTGGCTACCCGCCCTGACCAACCTGCAAGCCCATCTGCAAGCCCAGCCGGGCGAGCATGACGAGTGGCCTGCCGAGCTGGCCGATCTCTTCCTCTATCCGGCATATGTCGAGTTGCAGCTGGCCATCGCCGCCTGGCTGCATCACGCAATCTGAGTAGGGCGATGTCGTAAATACAAAGGCCAGAAACAAAAGCCGAAAACAAAACGGGTAAGCCTTGGCTCACCCGTTTTGCATTACAGCAGGTTGAGCTGCTGCATGGCGCTGCGAATGCGCTCGCGAGTCGCTTCCGACAGCGGCATCACCGGCAGGCGGCACTCCTCGCTGCAGAAACCGAGCAGGGAAGCGGCATATTTGGCACCGGCCGGGCTCGGCTCGGCAAACATCGCCTGATGAAGCGGAATCAGCTTGTCTTGCAGCTCACGCGCTTCTTGCCACTTGCCCGCCAGCGTGAGGTTCTGCACCTCGGCCACCAGCTTGGGCGCCACGTTGGCGGTCACAGAGATACAGCCCTGACCGCCGCCGATGTTGTAAGCAACCGCAGTGGCATCCTCACCGGAGAGCCAGGCGAAGGGCTTTTTGATCAGCTGGCGCTCGGTCCAGGGGCGCGCCAGATCGCCGGTGGCATCTTTCACCCCGGCAATGCGCGGCAGCTCGGCCAGACGGGCCAGGGTCGCGGGTTGCACGTCGACGATGGCGCGCGGCGGAATGTTGTAGACGATGATCGGCTTGGCAGTGGCGTCGTGGACAGCCTTGAAGTGGTGGTAGAGCCCCTCCTGATTGGGGCGGTTGTAGTAACCGGCTACATGCAGAGTGGCATCAGCCCCCACCCGCTCGGCATGGAGGGTGTACTCGATGGCTTCGACCGGATTGTTGGAACCCGCTCCGGCAATCACCGGAATACGGCCAGCGACCTGCTTGACCACCAGCTCCACCACCCGGCAGTGCTCGTCGTGGGTCAGGGTCGGACTTTCCCCCGTGGTACCCACCGGCACAATGCCGTGAGTGCCCTGTTCGATATGCCACTCCACCAGACGCAGCAGCGCCTCTTCATCCAGCTTTCCCTGTCGAAACGGGGTGATCAACGCAACGATTGAACCTTGAAACATGGGATCTCCTTCTCCTAAATGACGCGCATATGGCAATAAAAAACCCCGGTACGATGTGCGCAACCGGGGTTTGAAGCTTCTCAGGGATGAGAGGTTACGCGCGAACGTCGGCAGGCCCGAATTTCAGGCTTTTTTTGTGCTTTCGTTTCAACCCGTTGAACCGCATTTCGTCATCTCTGGTCAAAAAATGGTGTCTGGGCATATTTCGGGAACACGGCATAAATGTCAAGGCGAAAGGGGCTATGTATAATGGCCGCCCAAAATTGCGTGGAGAGACCCGATGAGCAGCCCAATCAGTGCCGTCAGCCAGATGCTGGAACGAAACCAAGCCCTCTTTGTCGGCAAGCGGCTACTTGTCTGTGGCGCGCTGGAGGATGACTACCCCCGCCAGCTGGCGAGCCTTGCCCGGACCCTGACCGTCTTTACCACCGATTACTGCTACTACCGCAGCCAGCAGGCCGCCCTCGGCGAGGCTATCCTGTTCGACCACCAGCTCGGTGGCGCCCCCCGCTTCGATGCCCTGTTGCTGCTGATGCCCAAGGCGAAAGCCGAGGCACAATATCTGCTGGCCATGATGACCCCCTTGCTGGAAGCGGGTGCCGACCTGTTCCTCGCCGGTGAAAACCGCGGCGGCATCAATGGCGCCGACAAGCTGCTGGCCCCCTATGGCGAAAAGCCGATCAAGCGCGATTCAGCGCGCCGCTGCTCCCTCTATCACGGTGAGCTGAGCAAGCCGGTTGAACCTTTCAATCTGGATAGCTGGTTTGGCCGCTATCAGTGCAAGGCCGGTGATACCGAGCTGACCGTGCTGGCGCTGCCCGGCGTCTTCAGCGCCGCCGAGCTGGATCTCGGCACCCAGATGCTGCTGGCTGCTGTGCCACCGATGAAGGGCGATCTGCTCGATTTTGGCTGTGGCGCCGGGGTGATTGGGTCCGTGCTGGCCAAACGCAATCCGGATCTGCAGGTCAACATGGTGGATATCAGCGCGTTGGCGCTCGAATCGAGCCGCCGCACCCTGGCGATCAACGGTCTGCAGGGCAAGGTCACCGCTTCCGATGTCTATTCGGATATCTCCACCCGTTTCCAGCACATCGTCTCCAACCCGCCATTCCATGCGGGTCTCAAAACCTTCTATGCGGCGACCGAGCAGTTCCTGGCCAAGGCACCTGAATTTTTGCTGCCAAATGGTTCACTGACCATTGTTGCCAACGCCTTCTTGCGCTACCAACCTATACTGGAGACACACTTCAAACGGACTGAAGTGATCAGCAGTGATGCCAAATTCAAGGTCTATCTGAGCAAAATGTAAATAAGTGTAAGCCGCACAATAAAACAGCTAGAGAGCGCCATCCGGCATCTGATAAGGTATTAAGCACACGATAAAAACCACCCCTTTAGGGGTGTTTTTATACCGAACATTGAAAACCTTTTCATGTTGTTAATTCAGGGAGAGAAATACGATGGCAGGCATTTTGACCATGATCCTGGCTGGTGGCGAAGGTACTCGCTTGCAGCCTCTGACCACCACCCGCAGCAAGCCTTCCGTCCCCTTCGGTGGCAGCTACCGGCTGATCGACTTTGTCCTCAACAACTTCGTCAACGCCGACTTTCTGCGCATCTATGTACTGACCCAATTCAAATCACAGTCCCTCTACCTGCACATGAAGAAGGGGTGGAATATCGTCGGCATCACCGACCGCTTTATCGATCCCATCCCGGCCCAGATGCGAATGGGCAAACGCTGGTATGACGGCACCGCCGATGCCATTTACCAAAACCTCGGCTTTATCGAGCGGGCCGAACCGGATCACGTCTGCATCTTCGGCTCCGACCACATCTACAAGATGGATGTGAGCCAGATGGTCACCTTCCACAAGCAGAAGAACGCCGCCATGACGGTCGCGGCACTTCGCATGCCCATCGAAGAGGCGAGCGCCTTCGGGGTGATCGAGGTGGATACCGAAGGGCGGATGATCGGATTTCAGGAGAAACCGAAACAGCCGAAACACATTCCCGGTGATCCCACCCAGGCGCTGGTCTCCATGGGCAACTACATCTTCGAGACCGAAGCACTCTGCCGCGAGTTAAAACGGGATGCCGCGGAGGAGAACTCCAGCCACGACTTTGGCAAGGATGTGATCCCGAGCCTCTACCCGCGCGCCCCCGTCTATGTCTATGACTACAGCACCAACGTCATCCCCGGCGAGAAACCGCACGTCTACTGGCGGGATGTGGGCACCCTCGACTCTTATTGGCAAGCGCACATGGACCTGGTGGCCGACAATCCCCCCTTCTCCCTCTATAACCGCAAGTGGCCCCTGCACACCCACTATCCGGCGCTGCCGCCTGCTACCTTCATCGACAGCGACGAGTGCAAGGTGAAGATCGCCAACTCGCTGATCTCCGCCGGTTGCTTCATTCAGGGCAGCCAGATCCAGCGATCTATCCTTGGTTTCCGCTGCAATATCGGCGCGTGCAGCCATATCAGTGAATCCGTGCTGCTGGGGGATGTGAAGATTGGTGAAGGGTGCTCCATCCGGCGCGCCATCATTGATAAAAACGTTGAAATTGCGCCAGGCACCGTTATCGGTGAAAATCTGGACCACGATAGAGAGCGATTTACCGTATCCGAAGGCGGTATCGTGGTGGTACCTAAGGGAGCAAGAGTTGGCTATTAACCCACTGAAAATCCTGTTTGTTGCCTCGGAAGTTGAGGGGCTGGTCAAGACCGGGGGCCTGGCCGATGTCGCCAGAGCCCTGCCGACGTACCTGGCCCAGAAGGGGCATGATGTCAGGATCATGCTGCCCTTCTACAAGACGATAAAGCGACGGGATGAGGCCAGACTGGTGGCGTCACGCTGGTTGCCAACCCACCCCGGGCTGCCGGATATCGGTTATCGCATCTACCAGATGGAGCTGGATGGCGTCTGCGTCTATCTGCTTGACTGCCCGCAATATTTCGATCGTCCCCAGCTCTACGCCGAGAACAATCAGGCCTATCCGGATAATGGCGAGCGCTTTGCCTTCTTTTCGGCCGCTGCCCTCCATGCCTGCGAGCAACTCAGCTTTGCCCCGGATATCGCCCACTGCAATGACTGGCACACCGGCCTGCTGCCACTGCTGCTGAAAACCCGTCACGCCCACAACCCCTTCTTCCAGCAAACCCGCAGCGTGATCAGCATTCACAACGCGGCGTTTCAGGGGGTATTTGGCCGCGAGCAGTTCTGGGCCATGCCCGAGATCGCCGACTACGAGCGCCGCATCAACTACGACTACGGCCACGTCAATCTGCTCAAATGCGGGGTGCTCTACGCCGACAAGATCAATGCGGTCAGCCCCAACTATGCCCAGGAGCTGCTGACTCACCTCGGCGCCCACGGCATGGCGCATATCTTCCAGCAGCGGGCGGCGGATCTCTGCGGCATCCTCAACGGCTGCGACTACAAGGACTGGGATCCGGAGTTCGACGAATTCCTGCCTGCGACCTACAGCATCGACAACATGGCTGGCAAACAGATCTGCAAAGAGAGCCTGCAACAGGAGGCGGGGCTGGCCGTGGCGGACTTGCCCATCTACGGCATGGTTTGCCGCCTGACCGAGCAGAAGGGCGTTCCCCTGCTGCTCCCTGCGCTGGAGAAATTCCTCCACCATCAGGTACAAGTGGTGATCGTCGGCTCTGGCGATCCTGCGCTCGCCACGCAACTGCAAACCATGGCCCGGGATTATCCGGGCAAGCTCGCCTTCATCAACACCTATGACGATCGGCTGGCTCATCTGGTCGAAGCCGGTGCCGACTTCTTCCTGATGCCCTCGCTGTTCGAGCCTTGCGGCCTCAACCAGATGTACAGTCTCGCCTATGGTACCCTGCCACTGGTGCGCGCCGTGGGTGGTCTGAAAGATACCGTGGTGGATTGGGATGCGGATCCCGAGCATGCCACCGGCTTCTGCTTCAACGATCCGACTGCCGCCATCCTGCTCGATACCATGCGCCGCAGCCTGCTCTATTTCCTGCAGGACAAAGAGCGTTTTGCCAAGGTGCAGCGCAATGCCATGAGTACCCGCTTCAACTGGCCTGACTCGGTCACCCAGTATGAACGGATGTATCAGAACGCATTGGGCCGTTACTGAATGCCAGACGTCAGCTGATTGCTGAAGTTTTGTACCCTTGGCGCCACTTTGGGCGTCAACAGCGAAAAAAGTCCCCTTTGGCTGTTGACGCTCCCCCAAAACTCTATAGAATCCCCCTCCGCAGTGATGCGAAGGTGGCGGAATTGGTAGACGCGCTAGCTTCAGGTGTTAGTGTCCCACGGATGTGAGGGTTCGAGTCCCTCTCTTCGCACCAATACTGCCATGCTGATTCAGCAGCATGTAAATCCAACTAGAAAACCCGAATGTGCGAAGGTGGCGGAATTGGTAGACGCGCTAGCTTCAGGTGTTAGTGCCCCCCGGGTGTGAGGGTTCGAGTCCCTCTCTTCGCACCATGCTTCTCCAGACAGCATGTAAATCAAAACTGGTAACACAATGTGCGAAGGTGGCGGAATTGGTAGACGCGCTAGCTTCAGGTGTTAGTGTCCCACGGATGTGAGGGTTCGAGTCCCTCTCTTCGCACCATGCTTTATCCAGACAGCATGTAAATCCAGACTGGAAACCCGAATGTGCGAAGGTGGCGGAATTGGTAGACGCGCTAGCTTCAGGTGTTAGTGCCCCTCGGGTGTGAGGGTTCGAGTCCCTCTCTTCGCACCATGATTCTGACATGTAAAAACAGAGCAATGCGCTCCAACCGCATTTAAAAACCAGCTGGAGAAAATCAGTGTGCGAAGGTGGCGGAATTGGTAGACGCGCTAGCTTCAGGTGTTAGTGTCCCACGGATGTGAGGGTTCGAGTCCCTCTCTTCGCACCATTCATTACGCAAAAGGCCCATCACGAAAGTGATGGGCCTTTTGTTTTTACTCCTTGTTATGGCTATGCTTTTGACGACTCCCCGCTCATCGTCATGCCAAGGAACGCATATGATACTGGATACCGACATTCACAACTTTTACGAACATCTGGTGCTCAAGGAGATTGAGAAACAGGGGCTGCAGCAAAAGCTCAACAGCGATCAGATGGCCGACCTCTGCTGCCTCACCCTCAACCAGCTTCCGGCCCACTATATTCGCCACAATGTCGACATGATCTACTTCCTGACCGATGCAAAGCGCACCGAAATGGAGAAGCTGGTGGTCGAATCGCTCAAGGTGGCACAGCAGAAGATCAAGCAGGCTCCCGTCAAAAGCTCATAACCAGGGCTGCTGCCAGAGCAGGGTAACGATACCGGTCAACCCGGCCACTGGCAGCAAGATCAAGGCGGGGCGCAATCCGGGCTCCAGCATCACCCAGGCAGCCAGCAGAAAACCTACACTCCAGGTGCCGTACTCTTTATCCTGACCCCATGCGAGTACGGCCACCGCCACCAGCAACATCATACCCCGCAATATCCAGCGCATTTTTTTCTCCCCAACCAACAATTGATAATAATTATCATCTTCATCTACTGGGGGTGCAAGTGGCGTCACAGGCAAGCCTCGTATGTAACCCTTTGTGTCAACAGGCCGCTCAAAAACGGGTTATGAGATCAACTAATTTGTGATTTTTTCAATCAAATGTGTATTTTTACCAATTTGATGGGGCTTTAACCCGCCGGGTTTGTGGTAGATTGCGGCCTCTTTTTGGGTTGCCTCCTCGGGATCGATGTATCCACAGGACGAGAGGGAGTGACCTTGGCGAGCAAGAGTTTAGGAAGTATCTATGCAAAACCAACAAAACCACATCCGACTACCGGGCATGGCACAGGTATTTGCCTGTCTGGCCATTTTCCTGGCCCTGGCATTCTCGTTCACCAGCGTGCTCGATCTGCCGATCCAGCTGGCGTTGTTCATCGCCTGGTTCGTCATCATGGGGCTTGGCATCAAACTCGGCCACGATTACAAATCCCTGGAGCAGGCTGCCGTTGAAGGCGTTGCCAAGGGGATGGGGGCCATCCTGATCCTGGTCTCCGTCGGTGCCCTGGTCGGCACCTGGATTGCCGGTGGCATAGTCCCCAGCATCATCTACTTCGGCCTCAAGGTGATCCATCCGTCCATCTTCCTGCTGGCAACCCTGATCATCTGCTCCCTGACCTCGCTGGCCACCGGCACTTCCTGGGGCTCTGCCGCCACTGCCGGCATCGCCATGATGGGGATCGGCCACAGCCTCGGCGTGCCTGCGCCGCTGGTAGCCGGTGCCGTGCTCTCCGGCGTCTACTTCGGTGACAAGCTCTCTCCGCTCTCCGACTCAGTAGTGCTGGCTTCGACCATGTCCAACGTCGACGTGGTGGAGCATATCAAGGGGATGCTGCCTATCAGCCTGCTCTCCTATGTCATCACCGCCGCGCTGTTCACAGTGGTGGGCATGCAGTATTCGGGCAATGTCAGCCTGGAGCAGGTCAATCTGGTGATGGAGGCGCTCGACAACCAGTTCAACATTACCCCACTGGCCATAGTGCCGGTGGTGCTGGTACTGGGCCTGTTGGCCAATCGCAAGCCCGCCTTCCCGGTGATCAGCTTCGGCGCCCTGCTTGGCCTGATCTGGGCCATCGCCTTCCAGGGCATGGATCCGGTCAAGGCAATGCACTCGGCTTATAGTCCGTTTGCCATCACCTCCGGCATCGATTTTATCGACAACATTCTCGGGCGCGGCGGCATGGAGTCCATGCTGGGCTCGGTCGCGGTCATCATCTTCGGTCTCGGGTTTGGCGGCCTGCTGGAGAAGGTCGGTATTCTGGAAGTGATCGCCAGCGCCTTCGAGAAGCGCATCAATAGCGTCGGCAGCCTGACCAGCCACACCATCGGCACCGCGTTTCTGGCCAACGTGTTTGGCTCAGCCATGTATGTGTCGCTGATCCTGACCCCCAAGATCATGGCCAAAAACTACGACCGACTGGGACTGGCGCGCAAGAACCTCTCTCGCAACGCCGAGTTTGGCGGCACCCTCACCTGCGGCATGGTGCCCTGGAGCGACAACGGCATCTTCATGGCCGGGGTGCTGGGGGTAGCAACCCTCGACTACCTGCCTTACATGTGGCTGAGCTTCACCTGCATCATTGTGACCATCACCCTAGCCTACATGGGCAAGGCAGTGAACCGGATCCCGCTGGTCGCGGCGGCAAGCTCCCGCTAAGCCATCCAGCAAACAACAAAGGCGCCACCAAGGCGCCTTTGTTGTTTCAGAGAAATGCTGTTTGATGGAGCACACTGAGCACCACAAACAAAAACAGCCCTCGTTGCCGAGAGCCGTTTCATCAGACCGATAATGCCGATCAGATGGAGAAGCTGGAGCCACAGCCACAGGTCGTGGTGGCATTGGGGTTGGTCACGGTGAAGCGTGAACCTTCCAGACCCTCGGTGTAATCCACGCTGCCACCTACCAGATATTGCAGGCTCATGGGATCGATCACCATGGTGACGCCATTCTTCTCGACTACGGTGTCCCCGTCGTTGATCTTCTCATCAAAGGTAAAGCCATACTGGAAACCGGAGCAGCCCCCACCCGTGATGTATACCCGCAGCTTCAGCTCGGGATTCTCTTCCTCGGTGATCAGGTTCTTCACCTTGTTGGCCGCCGCATCCGTCATCTGGATGGGCAGCGGGGCTTCTGCTACTGCACTCATTACTGACCTCACAACCATTAGATCCACAAACATGGAAACCGCGAAATTATCCAATACCCGACCATTCAGTTCAAGTATTCACCACGTTTAACCGGCCGCGGGAACCGGAGCTGGCGGCGCGGCAACCAGCGGCTTGATCACCTCACCCCACTCAACCAGCAGCTCTTGCGCCGGTTGCCTGCCATCCTTGTTGATGGTGACACGGATCCGATCCGGCACAAAGCCTTCCGGCAACTGCCAATTCCCTTCCAGCAGCTGGAAATAACGCAGGGCATAACGCCACTCGCTCACCTTCATTCCGAGATCGCGACCGGTCAGCGTCTTCGGCTTGTCGGCCAGGCTCCCCTCAACCCGGATCTGCACCTGACCACGGAACAGCTCCCGCTTTTTGGCGGGCTGGGTCAGGGCTAGACGGTAGTGGTAACGACCGGGAATGCTGGTCTCCTGCAGGGTCAGGTTGTCGATCACCACCCCCACCTGTTCGCCGGTGGGGCGCATGATCCGCTCGAAAAAGGCCAGCTGGCGCTTGAGCTCCTGCACCTGCGCCTCCTGACTCTTCAGGGTGGTCTGCAACTGCTCGAAGGCCGCTTTCTGGGTCGCCAGCTGGGTATCTTTCACCCCCAATTCGGTCTTGAGCTGGCCGATGGCCTTGCCCTGACGATCCAGCGTCTCCTGCTGTACCACCAACAGACTGCTCTGGGCCAGCTCCTGACGGTTCCCGACAAAGTAACCAATGAGCCCGCCAACGGCTAACACGACCAATAACTTCAATAGATTGGACATAGCCCCTCATCCCGTTATCACGCCATTTACGGCAGCGCCTCTCCCTTCACTATACCGCCCTGACCGGGGCCAAAGACGATAAAGGGAAAAATTAACTGGCCGTGGCGCTGCCATCACCCCGCTTTTGACGCGCGGCGAGCCGTAAAGTTCGCTCCAGGATCTGGGAATAGATGGGCCGGCCACCCAGCCACTGAGCAACCAGAGTCGCACCGACCGTGGTGATCATCATCGGCAAAATCAGCTGATAGTTGTCGGTCATCTCGGTGACCAAGACGATACCGGTAATGGGGGCACGCACGGTGGCAGCAAACAGCGCCCCCATTCCGGCGACGGCAAAGGCGCCGGGCTCGATGCCAAGCTCCGGAAACGCCGCATGAAACAGATGGCCAAACACCACGCCAAACAGGGTGCCCAACGCCAGGGTCGGCGCAAACACCCCGCCCGGGGCACCGGAGCAGAAGCAGATGAGGGTCGCAACCAGCCGCACCGAAAAGATGAGGAACAAGGTCGCCATCGCATACTCATCCCCCATCAGATGGGGAATAAGCTCTGTGCCGCCCCCCGTCACCGCGGGAGCAAACAGCGACAGCACGCCAAACGTTCCGGCGACCAGCATGCCGATGGCTACAAAACGGTGGCGTTTGTTCTGATGCAACGCCAGATAGCCATCCTGACAGGCCAGCACCAGCTTGTTGAAGACAAAACCGAGCACCCCGAAGGTGGCCCCCATAAAGAGGAACAGCCAGAGCGCCTTGAGGGCGGGCGCATCGTAATGGGGCAAGGTGATCACCGCCCCCTGCCCTTTCATGTTCTGCAGCATCAGGGTCGCCATGATGGCGGAGATCCCCACCGCCTTGATGGCCAGAAAGGAGTAGCGAAACTGCGGCCGCATCTCCTCCATCACGAACAGGATGCCCGCCAGCGGCGCATTGAAGGCTGCCGCCAGACCGCCCGCCGCACCGGCGGCCAACAGGGCATGGCCATGCTCCTTGGGCAGCTGGAAGATATCCGCCACCATCTTGCCGAGGTTGCCGCCGATCTGTACCGAAGGCCCCTCCCGCCCCAGCACCATACCGGAGCTCAGGGTGCAGATGCCGCCGAAGAACTTGACCGGCAACACTCGCCACCACCGCACCGGGCGCAGATCGTCCATCGCCCCCTCGATCTCGGGAATGCCGGAGCCGCCTGCCTCGGGGGCAAAGGTATGAGTGAGGAAGTAGCCGACAAATCCCAACAAGGCGCTGAAGCCAAAGCCAAGCAGACCGAGCTGCCACCAGGGACGGTCGGCCAGCAACGCGATGCGTTGCTCTGCCAGCCAGTGGACACCCGATTCGAACAGGCCGCACACCAGCCCGGCCAGGGTACCGACCAGTGCCGCCAGCAGCAGCACCAGCAAAGGCATCTTGTCTTGCCGGATAATGCGGGAAAGCGGCCCCCGCGAAGAGGTATCGGCTTCAGAGGAGAGAGCTTGTTGCGCCATCTTGTTACACCAACTTGGAAAAACCATATCGTCAGCTAGCTGAGATCAGGATCACCCGGCGCGTTGCTCGGCTGCCCAGGGCTGGGGCTTTCTGCTATAGTCGGCCCGTTAAATTTTTGTCACGGGAGCAGACCGAGAGTCCGGGTGGCGAGAGCGCAAAGCATACTCCTGATGCTCCGGCCTGCCGAGTCTCAATCGGCTGCAATCCCTTGTGTGACGACCAAAATCCCATTAAGGATGATCCATGTCAAAATCAGATCAGCTGTTTGAACAGGCCCGCCAGACCATTCCGGGTGGCGTCAACTCACCGGTCCGCGCCTTCAATGGGGTCGGCGGCACGCCCCGCTTCATCGATCACGCCGATGGCGCCTATCTCTATGATGTGGATGGTCAGGCCTACGTGGATTACATCGGCTCCTGGGGCCCCATGCTGCTGGGTCACAACCACCCGGCCATCAAGGCCGCCGTCATCAAGGCCGTTGAGAAAGGGCTGAGCTACGGTGCGCCGACCGAGATCGAAGTGCTGATGGCCGAGAAAGTGCGCCAGATCGTCCCCTCCATGGAGCAGGTACGGATGGTCAACTCCGGCACCGAAGCCACCATGAGCGCCATCCGTCTGGCCCGTGGCTACACTGGCCGCGACAAGATCGTCAAATTCGAGGGCTGCTACCACGGCCACGCCGACTCCCTGCTGGTCAAGGCCGGCTCCGGCGCCCTGACCCTGGGTCAACCGAACAGCCCGGGCGTTCCAGCCGATTTCGCCAAACACACCCTGACCTGCGTCTTCAACGATCTGGATTCGGTGCGTGAAGCCTTCACCCAGTACGGCAGCGAGATCGCCTGTATCATCGTCGAGCCGGTCGCAGGCAACATGAACTGCATCCCGCCGGTCCCCGGCTTCCTGGAAGGGCTGCGCGCCATCTGTGACGAGTTCGGTGCCCTGCTGATCCTGGACGAGGTGATGACCGGCTTCCGCGTCTCCCTGCGCGGTGCTCAGGGTCACTACAACATCGACCCGGATCTCACCACCCTCGGCAAGATCATCGGTGCCGGCATGCCTGTGGGCGCCTTCGGCGGCAAGAAGAAGGTGATGCAGCACATTGCCCCGACCGGCCCTGTCTATCAGGCGGGTACTCTCTCCGGCAACCCGGTGGCCATGGCGGCCGGTCTGACCATGCTGGATCTGCTGCTGGAGCCGGGTCTCTATGAGCAGCTGAGCGCCAAGACAGCTCGTGTTGCCGAGGGACTGAAAGCGGCCGCCGCCAAACACGGTATCCCGCTCGCCATCAACTATGTGGGCGGCATGTTCGGCTTCTTCTTCACCGACGAGCCCGAAATCACCCGCTACGAGCAGGTCACTCGCTGCGATATGGAACGCTTCAAGCGCTTCTATCACCTGATGCTCGAAGAGGGCGTCTATCTGGCGCCGAGCGCCTACGAGGCAGGCTTCCTGTCGCTGGCTCACGGCGACAAGGAGATTGAACACACTCTGGCCGCCGCCGAACGCAGCTTCGCCAAGCTGGCTGGCTAAATCGCCGCTGGTTGTCGCAAAGGGCCCGTCATGGGCCCTTTTCTATTACAGAGACTCCATCACCACACAGGGCGGCAATACGCCCATTTCTGGTGCATTCCCCCCTCGTCATCCACCGATTTGTCATTCTCTGGTGCAACTTACCCCGCCATCCCTGTCATAAAGCAGGCCCACTATTTGCACATTCACCACAAGAGCCCACGTCACCGAGGTCCATATGGCAGAGATGAGCCCCATCGATGTGCTGCGGCGCTATCAGGAGTATCAGGAGGAGTTGACCCCGCTACTGCAGGGGCTGCTCAGCACCCCCCTTGCCTCGCTCAAGGGGTATCCCTTTGTGGTCAGCATTGACCACTATCAGGGGCCGATGTGCATCCAGCCTGCGGCACCGGCGGCCCATAACCGGCTGCACCTTATCGTGCAGGGGCAAGGACGGGAGATCACCGTCTGTCTGAATCAGCTGATTGGCTGGTTGATGGGAGACAGGGAACGCCGCCGCGCCATGCCCTGGTTCAAGGCAGTCTATGTAGTGCTCAGCATGGCGCTGTTTCTCATCGTCGCCACCCTGATCTGGCACGGTCTGGAACAGCTCTACCAGCTGTTGTGCGGCGAGCAGCAGAACCAGCTCGGCGCCTTTAGCGCCATCATCTTCCTGACGCTGGCACTGGCGGTGTTCGATCTGGGCAAGACCATTCTGGAAGAGGAGGTACTGCTGCATAAGGATATCTTCCGCCACAGCGCCATTCGCCGCACCATCACCCGTTTTATCGCTGCCATTCTGATCGCGGTCTCCATCGAGGGGCTGTTGCTGCTGTTCAAAGGCTCGCTCGGCCAGAGCGAGCTGCTCTGGCCAGCGGTCGGAGTGATGGGGTGTGCGGTGGGTTTGCTGCTGGCGCTTGGCCTCTATGTCTTTCTGGGGGCCAAGGCCGAAGCGGCACTGGTACAGGCTAGCCTGCGCTCTCCACCGCCAGTTGCACAGAGGAGCGACGCGCCGCCCGCCAGGAGGCGTACATGGTCCAGGAGGTATAGATGACGATAAAGGCAACCAACCACTTCAGCATCTCCATATCCATGGATTTGACCAGCATGGCTGCCAGCACCACACCGATGGGGCCGAAGATGGCCACCGCCAGCACGGCTTTGGCATCAAACGCCCCTTTGCGGATAAAGGTGCCTGCGGAGAAGACGCTGAGCACGGCGGTGGAGCCCATCATGATGGGAAACGCCGCCAGCGGATTCATCCCCAGCAGATAAACCAGCGTCATGCAGGGAGCAAACAGGCCGATACCGACATTCATCAGCACTCCGAAGATGAAGTTGCCGAGCAGGGCGATCGCCAACTTGTAGCCGCTGAGCCCCATCGCATCGCCGCCTACAGGGAAAAGACCCAGCAGACCGGCAAAGATAAGCCCTGCGACGACCAGCAAGGAGATGGCCATCACCAACCGGATGGTCTGCCGATCAAACGAAGCCACATGGCGAGCCCCCCAGGCTGCGCCCGCTGCGGCGGCCATCATCATGCTGATCAGCGTCAGCGGCTCCACTGCGACTGCACCGACGAAGATCAGCGACTGAGTCACGGTCGGCAGCACGCACTGACCATTGAGGGTACCCGGCAGCACTCGATCATCGATCAGCTTGAACTGCTTGTAGCAGGCGGTCTTTACCGCAAAGCTGCCCACCCCCAGGGTATCGAGGAAGTTGGCAACCCCACCGATCAACGCCACCGGCCAGAAGGGGGTCGCCTCAAAGGATCCACTCTGCTTCTTCCGCCAGCAGGCTTGCACCAGCATAAAGATGAATACGAGGCCTCCGGCTATAAAAACCAGCCGTAAAATATCAACTAACATAGGGGTTTCTCCTGCAACGGGCGGCGATTCTAAGGCAAGCAGCAGAAAAAATCTTGACCGGAATTAAGCAATGCTCACGACACACCTCTGCGAGGCGAAATATTTATCAATAGACTCCGAACGACTCTGCTAATACTTGTTACTGAGGCCAACAGGCCGGGTCCTGAGCACGTTGTTATGGTCCTTTCGCGACGACCACTTGTGCCAAAGGACATAATAAAAAAGAGGGCCGGTAGTGATACCGACCCTCTTTCTGTCTCTGGCCGAGGCGCTGGGCCCTCGACCATGACAACCGCTTATTGAATGCTCTTGCCGGCACGCACGTCCTTGATAAACCCCTTCAGTCTGGCCAGATCACGGGGAGCACCGCGCAGGATCTGATCACCGATGATGAAGGCCGGGGTACCGGAGATACCGAGCGCTTCAGCCAGCGCACGGTTGGTACCGAGGTTCTGGTCAATGCTGCCATCCTTGATCTTGGCTTCCACCTTGCTCCAGTCCACACCGGCCGCCACTGCCAACTGCTTGACCTGTGCTTCATCAGCGAGCGGGCCCTGATGGGTATAGAGCTTCTCGTGGAACGCCTGGTACTTGTCAGGCTGACCCAGCTGGACCGCCAGCGCAGCACGGGCGGCGAAGTAGGAGGACTCGCTCAGAATGGGGAACTGCTTGTAGATGTAACGGATATCTTTATCTTCCGCCATCAGCTGCTTGACCAGCGGATGGGCCCGTTTGCAGTAACCGCAGTTGTAATCGAAAAACTCTACAATAGTCAGCGACGCCTTCGGATTCCCCATCTCGGGATCCTGATTGGCATAAAGCTGCTTGGAGTGAGCCTTGATCAGCGCCTTGTCACTCTCGGCCTGCTGGCTCTCCTGCTTGGCACGCAGGGCATTGGACATCTCGACCAGGATCTCGGGATTCTTGACCAGATAGTCGCGAACGATTTGCTCGACATCGCTTTTGGTCAGCTCGCTTGCATGTACCGGCGTCGCCAGCAGGGTCACGCCAGCCAGCGCGCAAAACAGGGCATTTTTAATAGTCATAACGTTATCTTGCAGAGGATATGATAGAGGCCACTATAGTGGTTGAGTCTGTTTTCAAGTCAAGTTATCTGGCCAAAAAAGCGCTTGATGCACCCTGATTGCCACTTTTTCATGTCGTTTCGTGCAATTAACCAGCAATCGAACCGGACGGGGATTTACAAGCCGGATCAGCATGGTAATATTCGCCGCACTGCTGCGGAGGGGTGGCAGAGCGGCTGAATGCACCGGTCTTGAAAACCGGCGATGGGCGACCATCCGTGGGTTCAAATCCCACCTCCTCCGCCATTTATACCGAGCTCATGCAACCATGTTGCGTGGGCTTTTTATTTGCCTGCGATTTGTCATTCCTCATAGGTCTCAACACATTAGCCTTCTTCAGCGCCCCCATTAATTTTCCCACCTGCAGGCTCAATAGCCACCACAAGATCCCCTACCAACATCGAACCTCTGCGTTCCTGCGGGTATCCCTTCCCAATTCCTTATTACCCCAAACAACAACGACCAACGCAGCGACCATAGCTTCAACATGTTGGCACCGCCAATAACCCCTCTTCGGAATAAAGCCAGGGCCGGTTAACACAGTCATAAAAAAAGCAGGGACGATAGGGTTGCGGCTTAAAAAGAGGGAGCAGCTAACTCAGGAAGCAGAGATCCCAAACAAGAGATCATGACGTATAGGCGATCATGGGATGCACGGGATATGACGACGCCAGAGCCACCGAAAAAAGCGACAGCGGTTCAGCGAAGAAAGAGTACCAAGCGGAACATCGGGCTATTTGTGGAACCAGAAAACAGCGACGAGTAACAATAAGAACAGAGGAGAAGAGATAAGATGGGTCAATTATCAGGCGACTTACTGAATTGCAGCC
>NZ_CAWMRY010000056.1:0-16923 GCF_963870295.1 Aeromonas sp. ANP5
CCCCCCCCCCGTTTTTCCCGCCCCGCCCCATTCTCCCCTGCGTGATCTAGCTCACAACTTGAGCCATCGACCTTGTTGCTCAGAACAGCCTTGATGTCAAAAAAGTCACTAGAAAATAATTCATTGAATTTAATCTCTTTTTATCTTGTCAAAAACCGTCACACCCAGACTTGATAACGACCTCGTCACCTCAATTAAACAACGATGGATTCAGGCCCAGTCAAGGTTGGGACGCCTACCGTGTGGCTATCGGACTATTTCCGATTTCACAGAACCGACAACAAGTTCGGAAGTGTTTACATCAGAGGAATAACGCATATGAAGAAGTCTGCACTGACTATTGCCATCTCCAGCCTACTGCTGGCGAGCGGCGCCCATGCTGCTACCGTTTATAACCAGAACGATACCAAGCTGGAAATCGGCGGCCGTGCTCAGGGTATGTACTACGGTACTGATGACAACGGTTCCGAAGGTGACCAGAGCTACTTCCGTCTGCACGTTGCTGGCGAGACCAAGATTGCTCCCGAGATGAAGGCGTTCGGCTTTGCCGAGTACAACCTGCCGACCTCCGGTTCTGACAACGACGAGCTGCGTTATGCCTATGCCGGTATCAAGCACGACCGTTTCGGCGCCTTCAGCTATGGTCGTCAGGATGGCCTGTTCACCAAGGCCGTCAACAACTATACCGACGTCCTGCCTGAGTGGGGCGGTGACGGCCTGGGCAAAGATACCGAAGTATTCGGCACCGGCCGTACCAACGGTCTGGCCCAGTACATCTACACCTATCAGGGTCTGACTCTGGGTGCCCAGTTCACCGGTAACAATGATCCGCAGAATGCAGATCGTTCCAACTTCAAAGATGTAAATGGCCAAACTACTTGGAACAAGAAAGGTTCCAAAGAAGGCTTCGCAGTATCTGCCAACTACGATTTCGATATGGGCCTGAGCCTGGGTGCTGCCTATAACCAGGCTGGCAAGACCGACGAGCAAGCTCGCTATGCCGCCTTCGGTGGCGACAAGGATGCCAAGCTGATGGGCTTCGGCGCCAAATATGCAACTGGCGACCTCTACCTGGCTGCAACCTACTCCCACGGTGAAGACCACCTGTTCGTCAACAACGGCTACGCCGAGAAGATGGATGGCTACGAAGCCGTTGCCCAGTACACCATCGGCAAGTTCAAGCCTTCTCTGGCCTACCTGCGCACTGACGTGAAAGACTCCGCTCGCGGTATCGATGATACCTACACCGAGTACGTATCTATCGGTGCCTGGTACAACTTCACCGAGAACTTCAACGCCTACGTTGATTACAAGCTGAACCTGCTGGACTCCGTAGATGGCAAGTCCACCAACTCTCTGGGCAAGAACACCGACGACGTAGTCGCGGTTGCCCTGCAGTACAACTTCTAAGTAATTGGAAGTCAGTTATACCCTGTGATACCAATGTCTACTGTTTGAATTACTTCCGGCCGCTCTGCGGCCGGTTTTTTTATTGCGCCTTTTCAGCACCTTGCATATAACTATCGAGCGGATTGATGGCAATATCCGCGTCGTTGACAGGGAGTGACAAGGAGATATTCACGGATGAGACAAGCGCGCGGGAACATAGACTGGCAACACGGGTGGCTGTTGTTGCCACTGCTGTTGATATCGCTCATCTGGAGCAGCACGGCAGATGCCAGCTGGGATCAGAGCCTCTATCGTCAGCTGGGTCTGGCCGGCAAGCTGGATAAACAGACCTTTCGTCAGGCACTTAACAGTTATCAAACCGTGCGCCACAAACGCAAACCCATTCTCACCATCATCGATTACAGCAAGCCATCCACCCAGCGCAGACTGTTTGTCATCGATATGAAACGCCACAAGCTGCTCTATCACACCTGGGTCAGCCATGGCCGCAACTCAGGTGAACTGGCCGCAGAGCGCTTTTCCAACCAGCTCAACTCCCGCCAAAGTTCCCTCGGCGTCTATCGCACCGCAGAAACCTATCTGGGCAAGCATGGCTACTCCCTGCGGCTGGACGGGCTCAGCCCCGGCAAGAACAGCAATGCCCGCAAGCGTGCCATCGTGGTACATGGCGCCGCCTATGCCAGCCCGACCCATCTGCGCAAATATGACAAGCTGGGCCGCAGCTGGGGTTGCCCCGCCCTGCCCAAAGAGCAGGCCAGAGCCATCATAGATACCATCAAGGGGGGGAGTGTCATCTACGCCCACGGCTAGCGGGCACAACACCAGAAAACGCAAGGCCAGCAATCGCTGGCCTTGTTTGTTACGCTTTTCACACTAAACGTGGCGCGTTATTGGCGCACCACCAGTACCGGACAGGGTGCATGACGCACCACAGACTCGGCGACACTGCCTACCAGCAGATGGCTGATACCGGAGCGACCGTGGCTGCCCATCACGATCAGCTCAACCTCATCCTCCTTGGCCTGAATGACAATTTCATCGGCGGCGCGGCCAAAGCGAATATCAAAGGTGGCCGGGATCGGCAGGGTGGCAACCAGCTCTTTGAGCTGGGTTCTGGCTTGACGCTCCATCTCGTGGGTGATCTCGATGGCCGTCATATGAAGGATCTTGTAACTGTCAAAACCGTGCAGTTGATCAACCACGTGGATCAGCTTGAGCTGGGCCTGATGGCTCTGTGCCATGAAAACGGCATAGTCGAGTACCGCGCGAGACATTTGGGAAAAATCGACTGGACAGAGCAGAGTCTTGATCGATGGCATAATGCAGTCTCCTCTACTGATTGGGGTGCTATTGAATCTTTACTCGATCATAACGATCCGACCGTAAATAACCCTCGACCCTGTCGCAAAATGGAGATGCGGGATGTTTTCTCCGCCCGCCGCGATCAATGCATGGTATAAATCAGGTGATAAATGATCTCCTCACCCCTGCGAGGATAATGCTGACCATGCTGCGCATCGGTTGTTTGCTGCTTTGCTCTCTGTGTGCGCTCACCCACGCTCGCACAACCGATATCCACGTCTATTGCGATGGCTGGCCCGGTTTCTGCCAACCGGATGGCCGCGGTATCTATCTCGATCTGGTGCGAACCATTTACCAACCCCACGGCTATCAGATAGTGCCCCATATCGTGCCTTACAAACGCGCCGTCGCCATGGTAGCCAGGCAAGAGGGGGATATGGCGATGAGTGTCTATCTGGACGAGATCAAGGGGGTCAAGCAGCCCCGTCAACCCGCCTCCGCCGATGATGTGACCGTCTTCATGCTCAAGCAGTGGCAGCCACAATGGCGGGGAGAGCGCAGCCTGGAGGGAGAGACCGTACTCTGGCGGCGAGGATGGGTGCTGGATAAATATCTTCCGGTCACCATGCGATGGCATGAGATCGACAACCATGAGATGGCCCTGCAGCTGATTGGCAAGGGGCGCTATCGCTATTACCTGACCGCTGGCGTGCTCCATTCTACCGATGAGACCCCGGCCAATATGTACCGCACCATTTTGCGCTGGATCCCGACTTACCCCATTTTTGCCGATACCGAGCAGGGCGACCGGCTACTGCAGTTGTGGGATCAAGAGATGGTGAATCTGATCCATCGCGGCACGCTGGCCGAGATATATCGCCATTATCACCTCTATGACTACTACCGCGACTTTCTCGAGGGGCAGGTGGTCAAGGCCGGCGAAAAATGATCCCACCATAGGGGAAAGAGAAGGATGCCGCAGCCCCGTCAACAGCGGCCACCGCCAGCAACCTGCCCATGAGCAACACCTTGTCCATTGCGGTTTGAGTCACCGTTGCCACGCCACAACTCAGGGTTGCCGGAACCCCTTCGCCAAGCGGTCATAGAGGATTACATTGACCGAGGCGGCCAGATTCATGCAGCCCTGAGTCGGCACATAGACCACATCTTTCACCGCGCCATAGAGGGCGGGATCGAGCGTGCCATCCTCCGGCCCGAAGATATAAAAAGCGCGTTCCGGATGGACATAGTCGGGGAGCGGCGTAGCGCCATCGATCAGATCGACCACCACGGGCACGCATCCCTGCGGGACAAACGCCATCAGATCATCCACCCCGAGCAGCGGGATCTTCTCCACCATCTGCTTGGTATCGGTGGCAAAGCGGCGCGCCAGCTCGAAGCGGTTGCCGGTGTAGTAGACCTCGTCCACCCCGTAGCAGCCCGCAGCCCGCATCACTGAGCCGACATTTTCCGGAGACTTGGGATTGACCAGCCCCACGCAGCAGAATGCACTCTTTTCCATCATCTCTCCTCATCTTGCGGCGGCCATTATAAGCCGTTGCAGGGCCACCGACCCGTTAAAAGTCCCCTCCCCGGCTAAACCGCTTGCCAACCCAGCTTTGAATGTCGATTTTTTGTGCGCAAGCCGACAAATTTTGTACAAGCTGATAGCCAGCAAACGTTTCCCAGCAATAATAGACAAACGTTTGCAAATGGATGTTTGTCTATGACTGAGCGTGAACAAGAGATCCTAGCCCTGCTGCGTCAGGATCCCATGATTGCCCAGCAGGAGCTGGCCGATCGCCTCGGCATCAGCCGCTCTGCGCTGGCCAGCCACATCTCAAGCCTGATCCGGCAGGGGTATGTGCAAGGCAGAGGTTATGTACTGCGAGAAGGCCCCTACGTAGTGGTGATCGGCGGTGCCAATATGGATATTTGCGGCACCAGCCATGACAACCTGCTGCTCGGCGACTCCAACCCGGGCAAGGTGCGCACCTCGGCCGGTGGTGTTGGCCGCAATATCGCCGAGAATCTGGCGCGGCTCGGCAGTGATACCCGGCTGCTGACTGCAGTCGGCAACGACCAGTATGGTCATCATCTGCTGGAGGTAAGCCAGCGGGCCGGCGTCGATGTGCGCCAGACCCTGGTGCTCGATGGCCACACCACCTCCTGTTATCTCAGCCTGCATGATGGCAGCGGCGAAATGAGCTGTGCCATCAATGACATGGCCATTATCGAGCAGCTCACTCCTGCCCGCCTGACCCCCCTCGCAGGCTTTCTCGGCGGTGCCCGGCTTTGGGTGCTCGACACCAATCTGGCCATCCACACCCTCGACTGGTTGTTTGAACGGCAAGGTGAGCACGCCATCTTTGTCGATACCGTTTCGGTGGCCAAAGTGGAGAAGATCCGCCCCTGGCTCGGCAAGATCCACACCCTCAAACCCAATCGAAGCGAAGCCGAGCAGCTGTGCGGCATGACCATCGCCGGGCCCGAAACCTGGCCCATGGTAGCCGCCTGGTTCCACCGCGCCGGGGTCAAGCGACTGTTCCTCAGTCTGGGTGAACAGGGGATCTTCTACAGCGATGGCGAGCAGCAGGGCCACCTGCCGGTGCTGGGCAGTCCTGTGCTAAACGTCACCGGCGGCGGGGATGCCTTTATGGCTGGCCTCGCCCACGCCTGGCTGCAAGAGCTCGACATTGCCCAAACCACCCGCTTTGCCCTGGGCTGCGCCGCCCTCACCGTCAATTGTTCCGATACCGTTTTTTCCGGTCTGAGCAAGACCACTGTTGACCGCATACTGGAGGAGTACTCATGCTGAACGCTTACCTCGATATCCAACCGGAAGTGGCTGCCGCGCTGGCCGCGGGCAAACCGGTCGTTGCCCTCGAATCCACCATCATCTCCCACGGCATGCCTTATCCGCAGAACGTGGAGACGGCCCGTCAGGTGGAGCAGGTGGTGCGCGATAACGGCGCCATTCCGGCGACCATCGCCATCCTCGACGGCCGCCTCAAGGTGGGTCTCGATGCGGGTGCACTGGAAGCGCTCGGCCGGGCAGGCCACGATGTGACCAAGTGCAGCCGCCGCGACATTCCGTTCGTGCTGGCGCGCAAGGGGATGGGGGCCACCACGGTCGCCTCCACCATGATCATCGCCGCCATGGCGGGGATCCGGGTCTTTGCCACCGGTGGTATCGGCGGGGTACATCGCGGCGCGCAGGAGACCTTCGATATCTCGGCTGACCTGCAGGAGCTGGCACAAACGCCGGTGGCCGTAGTCTGCGCCGGAGCCAAGTCGATCCTCGATATCGGGCTGACCCTGGAATATCTGGAGACCCAGGGCGTACCGGTGATCGGCTATCAAACCGAGGAGCTGCCCGCCTTCTACACCCGCGAGAGCGGCTTCAAGGTCGATTATCGCCTCGATACCCCGGCAGCCATCGCCGAGGCGCTACGCCTCAAGTGGGAGCTGGGACTGGCGGGCGGCGCCGTGGTGGCCAACCCCATCCCGACCGTACACGCCATGCCGAAAGCCGATATCGACGCAGCCATTGCCCAAGCGCTGCGTGAAGCGGATGAGCAGGGGATCAAGGGCAAGGCGTCAACCCCCTTCCTGTTGGCCCGCGTCTGCGAGCTGACCGGCGGCAACTCACTCGCCGCCAATATCCAGCTGGTGCTGAACAATGCAGCGCTCGGCGCCCGCATCGCCGCCAGCCTCTGATCGCACGCCGATACCTCGCCATGTAAAAGAGGGCCTCGCGGCCCTCTTTGTTGTTTTTGCTATCTACTGCGCTATTGCAACGCTGTGTTATTGCAGTACCACGCGCCCATTGAGGGGCTGCACCGGCCGGTTGTTGGGGTGGTGCATCACCGCCTTGAAGGTGTCGATCTGGGCCTGACTGACCTCAACCGGCTGCTTCATCACCAGCCAGCGCACTCCTTCCGAGCAGGGAGGCGTAGTAAGGGAACCGCTGAAACGATAGTAGTCACGATTCTCGGGCAGCAGTTGCTCAGCTGAGAGCAGCGCCTTGAGGGCCTGGGTCTCCCCCACCTTGGCCGGTAATGCACTCCAGGCTGCCGCCAGCGCCGGATTGGCCTTGCCAGTCTCGAACATCACCGCCACCACGGCGATCTCTCCCTTGTCACTGACGTGTACCAGATGCCCTTCCAGCGGATAGGATTTGCCCTCGATGAGGTTTTCGCTCGGGGCGTGGAAGTGAAACTGCTTGAGTTCAAACGTGGTGCCATCGAGTTGCAAGGTGCTACCCGGGGCATAACCGACCTGCACGGTGTGACCGTTGTTGACCACTGTGTTGCCACCCGCCTGATAGTGGAGTACCAGCGGGGCCAGTTTGGCCTCGACCAATCCGCTCAGGTCAACCGGCGACTGATTGCTGCCCGCACACTGACCAAACTCCGGGGTCAGCTTGGCCCAGTGGGCAGGCCCCGCCTCACCGCTATATTCCCAATGGGGGGTGGCAGCAAACACGACAGGGCACAGCAACAGGGAGCAGGCCAACAGAGACTTTCTCATCATACATCCTTATCTTGATTGAAAAGCACGACCATCCCCTCCCCCGGATAGCGGGGCATGCAGAGATGGCATATCAGATACGCGGAATACAGAGCATCGGAGCGACTTTCTAATGGTAACGAGCACGGGTTGGTCAATCGGTTTGACCGCGGCTCAATACAGAGTCGTTTGGCAAGTATATGGTGAGGGATCGACAGAGACAGTGAAAGAGGGAGAAATTAATCAGCCAGCTATCCACTCATCGTCTGGCAGGCGCGGGGCAAGGTTCAGGGAATCACGCTTTCATAACAACCATCCATCACAACCATCGCGGGAGTCCGGGCTCCCGCGATGGTTGACGATAACGGCAATTAACGGTCGCGATTCAACGCGATCAGACGATCAAGAATCGCTTCACCATCGGCACGCAAACCGTTGTGCTCATACTCATTGGTGATCCAGGCGCGACTGTTGCCAAGGCCACGCAGGGTTTCGCGACTGTAGTCAAACTCCACATACATATCCTCGGCATAGACGGCGCAGGCTACCGGCACCTGGTTGCGGGCCAGCTGGGCCGGGTCATAGAGCGCCCCCCAGTCCGCCTTGTTGGCCAGCAGATGGGCCGCCTCTTTCAGGGGCAGCAACTCGCGGAACTGCTCGAACATCCAGGGGTAAACCATCTCGCCGGTGAAGGCGAAATCCTTGCCGGGTGCCCAGTTCACCGCCGGGAATTCCACTCTGACCCGATCCGCCGCCCAGCGAGTCGCCTTCCCTTCGGCGTAGATAGCCTCGTGCAGGATGGCAAACAGCGGGTTGGTATTGAATGGCTGCATGCTCTGCACCTGATAGAGAAAGGCCGGGCTCAGCTTGTCACCGATAAAGGCCTCTTCCAGCAGGTAATAAAGCTCCTCGAAAGCACCCGTAGCACCGAGATCCAGCCCCTGCTGCTGGAACTGCTCCACCGTCAGGCGCTGACCGTTGGGCAGCCGCACATCGTGCTGGTGCAGATGGTTGGCCAACCGGTTGGCAATCCCCTGAGCGTGGGGGAAGCGGGCGAAGAAGGCTCGGTTCTTGTCAGCCACCCTCTGATAGGTGGCGCGGTAAACCTCCTCGGCGCTGCGGCCAATCGGCGCGATGCCGCCGGTGATATAGACCTCCCGCAGACTGTCGGGGAAAAGCGAGAGATAGGTCAGGCAGCAAAAACCGCCAAAGCTCTGACCAAGCAGGCTCCAGCGATGCTTGGGGCTGAGCTCCTGCCGGATGAACTCGGCATCTTGCACTATGCTGTCGGCGCGAAAATGGCCGAGATACTCCGCCTGCTCGGCCGGGGTCATTTTGGCCAGAATCTGCCCGTGAATTGAGCTCGACATCCCGGTGCCACGCTGATCCAGCAGCAGCACTCTGAACTCCTGCAACGCCCGCTTGAGCCAGCCACTGTTGGCTGTCGGGCGCGGCGCCCCGAATCCCGGCCCACCTTGCAGAAACAGCAGCCAGGGCAACTTCTCATCGAGCTTGTCTTTACGGCAGAGGGTGCGGGCAAACAGGGTAATGCTGTTACCATCCGGCTCATCATGATCGAGGGGAACGGTAAAAAAGTGCGGCTCACAATGAATGCCGTCCAGTACATAGCTCAAGGGGCTGTTCATCTGGGATCTCTCCGTCAGGATGGGAACATCATTGACCCCATCATATCCTCGCCCAGCCACAGGGTCACTCCGGTTTTCCAAAATGTTAACAATGGCTTAAAGGTCGAAACATCACCCGACAAGCCGCTCTTCAACAGTGCTGAATTAATTGTTTTGCAGGGGAGATTGACGCCATGGCGCCATTCAACAAAGATGGCTCGCCTGCACAGGAGTGCAGCCATTCAGGCCGACAAAATGGATAAGGGAATGTGATGAAACCGAAGTGGATCAGGGCCAGAAAAAGAGAGAAGAAGCCATGCCCTGGCAGCATGTTGCAAACCGGAATGCTGCTGTTCAGTGCCACCTGTGGCGCGACGCTCTTTTTGGCAGCATGCAACAGCAACTAGAAATGAAAAAGCCCGCTCGATTGAGCGGGCTTTTCGAATTTGGCTCCTCCTACTGGACTTGAACCAGTGACATACGGATTAACAGTCCGCCGTTCTACCGACTGAACTAAGGAGGAATTGTGGTGCCCAGAGACGGAATCGAACCGCCGACACGGGGATTTTCAATCCCCTGCTCTACCGACTGAGCTATCTGGGCAACGGCGCGAATTAAACCCTTTCCAGCGCAGAGTGTCAACCATGATGGCACGATAAAAAGCGCGTTCGCTCAACAACCGAACGAAGCGACCATTTATTATCCATTTCAGTCCTGTTTACCGTACTTGCTGGCCTCTGAACATCCTGCAGGCTGCGCCAATATGATGGAAATTCGAGGTTCAGTGGGTCCGCCGCATTGAGCCGAATCCACTCTGCGAGTATGCTTTGCCGCAATGATACCGCCTGGAGGCAACATGAGTCTGAATATGCAAGAGTGGCGTGATGAGACCACCGAGATCGTCAACGAACTGCTGGCCGATGGCAGCAATCCCGATGCGGATTACGACATCGAGCACCACTTCGCCTGCCAGGATTTCGACCGTCTGGAAAAAGCAGCGGTTGACCTGTTCAAGGCCGGTTTTGAAGTGACCGATGCCGAAGAGATGGAGCTGGATGACGGCGCCACTATCTTCTGCTTCGATGCCACCATCGAGTGCAAGCTGAATGTCGAAGCGATCGTCGCCGATATCGCCAAGATGCTGCCCATCCTGGAAAAATATGGGGTGGATTACGATGGCTGGGGCACCTACTTCCAGGATTGATCCTGCCTCCATCGTAAAACAACAAGGCCACCTTGCGGTGGCCTTGTTGTTTCTGACGATGTCTCACGCCAGATAGCTGGCAGCAAACTCCGCCGGCGGCAGGGGGCGACTGAACAGATAGCCCTGTAACCGATCACACCCCGCCTCGGTCAGCCACAGCTGCTGCTCGGGCGTTTCCACCCCTTCGGCAGTGATCCGGATCCCGAGCTCATGGCCCAACCCGATGACTGAACGCACGATAGCGGTGGTCGCGCTATTGCTGGCCAACCCCTGAGTGAAGCTGCGATCTAGCTTGAGGGTCGCCACCTGCAAACGTGGCAGATAGGCCAGCGAGCAGTAACCGGTACCAAAGTCGTCGATGGCCAGCTGAAAACCGGCGGCGATCAGGTTATCGAGGTTGGTCTCAATCTCGTCGGCGTTCTCCATCAGTACCCCTTCGGTAATCTCCAGCTCCAGCTGACTGGCCTTGAGACCATGGCGAGCGATGCAGGCAGAGACCCGCTCACAGAGCGCCGGATCACGGAACTGCAGCGGCGAAAGGTTGATGGATAGCACCATATCCGGCTGCGCAGTTTGCCACTGCGCCAGCTGGGCACACCCCTGCTCCAGCATCAGCTGACCAAGCTGGCCGATGATCCCCATCTCTTCTGCCAACGGAATAAACTCGTCGGGGGAGATCATCCCAAGCTCGGAATGGGGCCAGCGACAGAGCAGCTCGGCGCCATGCAGCCGGTGGGTGCGGGTACAGATGATGGGCTGATAGACGGCAACCAGCTGGGCGGACTTGATGGCGAGCGGCAACTGGGCGGCGATCAACTGACGCCGCTTGAGCCGGGCATGCAGCTCGGGATCAAACAGGGTGCAGTACTGTTGCTGCCGTTTGCCCTGCGCCAGCGCAGCCTCGGCATGACTGAGCAACCGTTCGGCATCGCTTGCCCGCCCCTGGGCCAGCCCCAGAAACACCGGGATCTGGATGCGGTGATCTTCCACCTGGTAGTGCTCCATCAACTGCTGCTGCAGATGCTGGCTCCACCCCTGCAATGGCTCGTTGAAATCCGGCAGCAGCAGGCTGAAGTCATCGGCAGCGACCCGACAGAGCAGGGAACGTGGCGGTACCAGCTGCTGCAACCGCTTGGCCACCTGGCTAAGCAGGCGGTCGGCAATCCGGATCCCGAAGCGATCGTTGATCTCACGAAAATGGTGCAGATCGATCAGCACCAATGTGGCACTGCGTCCCCCAAGATGGCGGCTGGTCTGCAAGAACCGGGAGAGTTTGAGCAGTCCGGTCAGACTGTCGTAGTGCTGCTCCTGCTGCAACTGCGCCTGAGTGGTGCGCAGACCGGTGATGTCACGCCCCAGCGTCAGGATCCCGAGAGAGTGACCATCACCATCGGGGACATCGACCCGGGTGATCTCCATGTGTCGCCCCTGCCCGCTGGCATCCAGCAGACAACACTCGCCGTGGCCCATCCCCTGCGGCGCCGCCAACCGGAACGGCAGCTGCTGACCCAGCACCTCATCGGCCCCATGGCCGATAAAGTCGAGAAACGCCTGATTGCACTCCAGCAACACCCCGTTGTGATCATCGAAACGGATCAGGTCAGGAATGGCATCGAGCAGAAAACGCTGCAACAACTGCTGCTTTTTGACCGTTTGTTCCAGGCTCTTGCGCTGGGCAATCTCGTTAACCACGCCGAACACTGCGCAAGCTTCCCCCTGCGGGGTGTAAAGAGGCACCTTGTGCACCTCCATCCAGCAGGTATTCCCGCCCCGGTTGCAATGAAGCTGCTGATACAGCATCGGCACGCCTCCGGCAAGCAGCTGCTCATCCTCACTGCGAAAGAGATCGCCCCATGGCATCTCTGCATCTGTCTTGCCGACTACCTCGGCAGGCGACTCCAGCTTGGCTTCACGGGCGAACTCACGATTGGCGAACAGGTAACGCCCATGACTATCCCGACAGAAGATACTCATTGGCAATTGGTCGATGATCTGCTGCAGCAGATCCGGGGTGAGCATGTTAGTCACAGGGGTGCTTATGGAGGAATTTCGAGCAAATCTATGATAGCAAACCAATTTTGTAAAGCACCCCGATCACCTCCCCATAACCTCGAACGCTGGATGGTTGCTGACAGAGATTGTCGCTCCGGCGATAATAGGCGCCGGTTGGCCAATGGCCTGGTGATATGGACGAGAGAAACAAGATGAAAAAGATTATGGGGAGCGCATTGGCGCTGCTGCTGGTTGGTTGTGCTGGTGACAATAACGGCGGTGAGGAGTATCGCTACAACCCGCCAATTGCCAAGGCAACCAACAATACACAGGAGATGGCGATCCCGGTGGATCTGGTGTGGGCTCGTGCCGAGAAGTGGTTCACCGATCACGGACTCACCATCGAAAACAGCCAGCGTGGCTCCGGCCTGATGACCGCCAACGTCAACCAGTCAGCCGACGGGCTGGAGTGGCTGGACTGCGGTACCATGGGTTCCAAAGTTGCACTGGGCAACCCGAACCTGCAGATCAACCTGATCATCACCCAGAGCGGCAACAGCAGCGTGGCCACCGTCAACGTCAAGGGCAACACCGAGCTGTTCTTCGTTGAATCCTCAGGCGAGCGCGTACCGGCCCCGTCCATCAAGCCGGTCTGTGTCTCCCGCGGCACCCTGGAGCAGAGCCTGTTTGCCACCCTCAGCAACTGATTTCACTCCCCTGCAAAGATAAAAAAAGCGGCAGATTGCTCTGCCGCTTTTGTTTTTCTACTGTCTGTTCGTGTTAGCCATGAGGTTTGTCGATCAGCAGTATGTTGTTCAACATGTACTCGAGAACCTCAGTGGTCGTAGTATCAGAACCCCCAGTCAAGCTATCGAAAGTATGATTCATCAACACAATCTCTTGAGTTGGTGAGGTAGAACTACTGTCTTCTCTGATAAATAGATGCACCCCATCGTCGCCCTGAATAACAGAGAGTAGAGAAGTCAGATCATTCTGATTGGGAGAATCAAGCAAATCACTCAAGTCCAGCTTGTCACCTTCCGAAAGGCTGTTAGTACCTGACCCCTTGTTGAAGTCCATAATGTAATCTGTGGTCTGAGAGCCGGATACCGTATCCCCTTTGTTCCAGACAAAGATATCTGCACCTTCATCACCACGCAGGACATCATTGCCAAGACCACCAATCAGAATGTCGTCACCCAAACCACCACGTAAACCATCAATACCTTCACCACCAATCAGTTGGTCATTGCCACTGCCGCCATGAACGACCTGGCTACCTTCGCCACCGTTGACTATGTCGTCGCCAGACCCCAAATTGACTGTGTCTGTTTTGGGTTGCAGTGGCTGCCGCGCATCTTCCTTAAGAGTACCTACGGTGTTGGTAATAACATCCTGAGTCATAAATTGGCTGCTAAGTAGCTCATCTTGAGTAACCACAGGGTTATTAACATTGGGCAACGAACTACCAGTGTTCACGATATTGTTAGCAGTTGAAACACCAAGGTCGATGTAATCATTACTATCGCCTGCATTAATTAGTAGCTCGGTGTCTTTAGCAAAATATTGAGTCTTGGATGATGAAGCGACACTGCTGTATCCTCCTAAATTAACGGCAAACTGGGCTGTATCACCACTCCAATCGGTCATCAGGAATGAATCTACACTCTGACCACCGACAACATTATTCTTATGCAGAACGGTAACTTGGAAATCAGCAGTGCTTTGCGCTGTATCTTGATTACTGGCTTCTGTCGCCGTAGCTACAACTGTGATGGTGAAGTTTCCATGGTTGGCGACTTTAATCTGCAGGCTGGATTTATCCCAGTTGGTAATATCCACAGTGCCATCTGCGCCAACCGTCGCCAGGTTGCCCAAACCATCTTTCAGCACAGCGCCTTCTGGCAAGCCCTGCAATTTAAGGTTCAACGTTTCTGATGTATCAGTATCTTTAAGTGATGACGATATATTGCTAAGTTTAATAAACTCACCGCGATACCCCATATTGTCGACCACTTTAAATGCTAAATTATCCAACAAAGCTCCATAAGAATCCCCATTATCACCTTCAAACTGTAAACGATATTTACCTGATTGGCCAATCGGTAAGGTAATCTTTTGATCTCTTAACCAATTCGCATTAGTGGGATCGAAATCATATAGCGTAATAGCTTGAGCATTTAGTGGGTTGCCTTGAGTATCTAGCGGGATCAGTTTAATAGTCAGTCCAGAGGTGCTTACACTACCTGAGCGCGCCGCAATATCAAATCCGAGCTCGTAAAATCGACCAGCATCCGCTTGGATATCGGTATACAAGGTTTTATCACCATTGTTAAACTCAATTTCCATGACTTTATTACTATTGGAACCACCAGAGACGTAGACACTTTCATAACCAATTTCAACTTTCCCGCCTCTATTACTGGTATGCCAAGTACCTATAGTATTTAGGCCCTTAATATCATCTGCCTTAACACCACTCCAATCACCTATAATCTTGGCATCTTCAAAGTTAATAGCCGCAACGGAGGTGTAACCATTGATTGTCAGATTAGGGGCATCTGCTACTGCTTGAACAATGATATTCAAGGTACTTGTAGCCCCTGTATCAGTGGTGTAGGTGATTTCAGGTAATGAACCACTCCAATGCTCTTTTGGCTCGAAGCTGTATTCACCATTGGCCTTTAATTGCAGCTTACCTTCTGGCAATTGATACCAAGTACTGCCAGCGTTATAGGTCACGTTATTCACTTGGAAGCTGGTCACGGATAATGTGCTATCCACATCCGTATCATTTTCCAGTACATTACCTTTAGCTTGGGTATCCTCCACGACGGTGTTGTTATCTGATTTAGTCACCGTTGGATCATCAACAGGCGTTACCACTATGGTTAGTGTGCTTGTTGCCCCAGTATTTGTGGTGTAGGTAACGACAGGAACCTGACCATTCCAATCATCTGCAGGCTTAAAGGTGTAGCTACCATCAGCATTGAGGGCTAGTTCACCCTCTGCCAATATTATTTTACTACCTGCTGTATGCTGAGTAGTATCGTTCGCTACTGTGAAATGTGTTACTGATGTATTTTTATTGCCATCATTATTGAGCACATTGCCAATTATGGCAGTGTCTTCGGAACCAATACCTTGATCTTGAATCGCTTTACTCGCACTAACATTAACGGCATTTACATTAATGGTGAGCAATGCGCTGGATTTATCACCATCAACATCTTGCATAGTATAGGTAAAGGTTTCCGTTGCATTGGCCGGAATCGCAGAAGCATTGGCTGTTACTGTGTATTTATAACTACCACCAGCGTATATTATTAACGTACCGTATTGGCCATTGATAATAGATCCTACGTTGCCAGAGGTACCGGACCCTGTTTGGTTACCCACAGCAGCACCAATTACCGTGAGATCGTTATCAGCACCGATGATGTCATTGTCTAACACGTTACCCTCCGTAGAGGGTAACTCATAGCCATTACCAGCAACTATACGTACAACTAGTTCATAACTGCTTGCCGCATTTTCAGCCGTTCTAATTTCAGTAACAACTTGGTTGGTACCTGGAACTCTAAAGCCTATTACTTGCAGCGTATAAACTTGCCCCTGATGTTCAAAGGTTACATTGGTATTGCCGACGTTAATAATGTCTTTTGATGCTTCAGGATCGTTGTTGTCGTTCGGTGTTTCATCATGGTCAAAGTTGACGTTGAGAGTTACTGGTGTAACTACCCCATAGGCATCAGTCACCGAGAAAGTAACATCCATAGTTGCTTTGGTGATAGCGCCACCAGAAGATATTGGGAAGTTATAGTGGGTAAACGTGCCCAACATAATCTCTTGGTTTAAGGCAAACTGACCATTTAATGCACTGTCGTTATCGATAAAACCATAACCAGATTTATAGGTATTCGTTGGATTCCCCCATCTGATCTGATCTAAACCATCATCATTGTCAGTACCACCACCATTAGGATTATTGGTACCATCGAATCTGGTTACGCTTGTGCCATTTGTCCATAACGTCCAATTTGCCTCCACACCAGAGACTATAAAGCTATCTACAATCACATCGACACTGCCACTGTCGTTGTTGGCATTAGGGACATCATCAACAATTTTCACATCAAGGCTACCATTGGCTTGGCTGCCATCCGTATCCACAACGGTTACAGCAAAGCTATCAAAATAGCTAGTATTAGTAGCCCCATCCGCAGAGTCATTATCGACATTGTCCTTTAGCCTATAGCTATAGCTAATAGAGCCATCGTTTGCATCACCAGTGAAACCCGTAAGGGTCAACACACCATAAGGGGTTGTAATGCTCACCATATTGGTGCTTAGCGCAAGTAACGCTGTCAAATTAAAGGTTTGTCCGGCAATTGTGACAGAAGCTAAACCATCTACAGAGGTAAAGCTAAAGTTACCAGTCTGAGTCAGCGCATTGCCATTAGGGGCAGAGCCCGTTGAAAGGTTAGCTTCGTGAACAGTTAACTCACCACCTTGGGCATTGAGTCCGCCTAAAGAAACTCCGTCATTAGATGGGGTCACTGTGATGTTGACTGTAGCTGGCGTTGAGTCAGCTAAATCATTGTTATCTACTGCATGGTAGGCAAAGCTGGTGTCACCATTCCAGTTGGCATTTGGCGTAAAGGTCAGGCTAGCAGCATCGGCAACCAAGATGCTCTGACCGACCGTGACGGCAACGCCATTGAGGTACAAGGTGCCATTAAGTGGCAAAGTATCAATTACAAAGCTGGCTAACGTGCCGTCGGTATCTGAGCCCGAGAGGGGGGGGATACTTATGCTTGCATCATCTTCAGTACCAATTACCTCTAAATCATTAGTAGTCGGAGGATTATTAATATC
>NZ_CAWMRY010000057.1:0-16776 GCF_963870295.1 Aeromonas sp. ANP5
CGGGACATGCAAATGAAAAAGGCTTGCCAATGGGCAAGCCTTTTTACTGTTTGCCTGTTTAGTGCGGCAAGCAATCAGGCGCGGGGATGGCGGAGGCGATAACGCTCAGCCATGGCATTGGCCGCTACCATGGCGGCGTAGACATCCTGTTCACTCACTGTCATCGGCATGTTGCCCATGGTATCGAGGGGATCGCAGGCCAGCTGCGCCACCTTGCGCCACTCGCTTTCATCAAAGTGGGTGAGCCCCAGCTCTTGCAGCGTCATGGGCAGACCTGCACAGTCGATGATGCGAAACACCTCATCAAGTTCATGTTGCGGGGCGCGCTCAAGCACAAGTTGGGTCAGCAGGCCGAAGACTACCTTCTCGCCATGCTGGGCGCGATGGAGCTCCGCGATCAGTGACATGCCGTTGTTGACGGCATGAGCGGCGGCCAGTCCACCGGCTTCTGCGCCGACCCCGCTGAGGTAGATGGTGGCCTCGATAACCTGCTCAAGCGCCGGAGTCGAGACATGGTGGCGTATCGCATCCATGGCCAGCTCGATGTTTTCACCAAGCAGCTCGTAACAGAGCTGTGCCAGACCAAGGCCAGTGCGTGAAGGGCGCTTGCCGACCAGATTGAGCCCGTCCGCCCGATAGCAGGCGCGCGCCTCGAAATAGGTGGCCAGGGCATCGCCGACGCCTGCGGAAAAGAAGCGGGGAGGGGCGGCGGCAATGATGGCCGTGTCAGCCAGCACCACGTCCGGATTTTGCGGCAGGAACAGATAGCGTTCAAATTCACCCGCCTGGTTGTAGATCACTGCCAGCGCCGTACAGGGGGCATCCGTGGAGGCAATCGTCGGGAACAGCACAACCGGACGGCGCAGATAGAAGGCCACGGCCTTGGCGACATCCAGCGTCTTGCCGCCGCCGATCCCGACAATCACGTTCGCACCATATTGCTCTGCAAGGTGGGTCAGGCGGTGGATCTCCTGTTCGGTGCATTCGTAGCGAAACTTGTCGACCACTCCCCTGAGACCTGCCTGCAGGAGCCCCGCCAAAGCTTCTTCCCGTACCCGCTCCAGAATGAACTCATCGCTGATGAGCAACGCATAGTCACCAAAATCTTTAACGTGCTCATGGAGTTGCGGGAGAAGGTGTTGACCGATGATGAACTTTTTGGGGGAGGTAACTGTACGGGGCAAAGTGGGCATCCATTATTCCTCAAGGCAGTGAATAACATAAAATTGATTATCAAATGGGTCTCTTACGATACGCCTGATGAGGCAATAGATGAAGAAGAAAAGGGGGGCGTTTTAATCATTAATTAATCTTTCTATTTGTTTGGCTGTATTTTGGGGCGGCGATTGGCGGTGTTGAGGCATACAGGAGCACTGGCCGTATCGTGGCAATCCGTCGCAAGCCAAATTGCTGCAACAAACAGTCACGCGGGCAACAAGCAAGGCCGCTTGGTGCGGCCCTGCTGTATGTGGATAAGAGATAGGGGATGGTCAGAGCGGTTTATAGAAGATGACGGTCGCAGCAAGAGTGCCATCTGCGTTGCGCGCAAAGATCGGGATCTGGCCCGCCTCCAGATAGCCGAGTTGATGATAAAGGTGGGAGGCCACATCACCGGCGCGAGTATCCAGCACCAGCAGCGAACGGCCCGCGGCATGGGCGCCTTGTTCCATTGCTAGCATCAGCGCACGACCGACACCTTTACCTCTCGCCGTTTGCAGTACCATCAATTTTTCCACTTCGGCCCGGTGGCGACCGTTGGCCTTGCCACAGAGCGCGAGCTGAACCGCTCCCACAATCTGTGGTTGCTCAAGGGCAAGCCACAGCTTGCGGTGACCTGCCGCCAGATCCGCTTCAACTCCTTGCCAGTAGCGGGTAGATTCCTCCGTGGTCAGCGGCGGTAAAAAACCGACCGAGGCGCCGCTATCGACACAATCTTGCAGCAGGGCGATGAGCGCGCTTTGGTAGGTCGCTGCGCTATTAACTTCCACAATATCCATCTGACATCCTTGTCGTTGCGATGTTATGTGGCTGATTGCCACCGTTGGTTCATATGCGGTAGGTACTTATGCTCGCCGCGAGTACGGCTAGTCAGCGGATCAGCTCCTGCTCAACCAGCCAGGTAAACAGCAGGCGGGAGACGGGGGAGAGCTCATCGAGGTGAGAGCTATCGAGCCAGCGCAGCTCGGCAATTTCGGCCGAGGCGATTGGGGTGCCGCTCGCTTCGCCGGTGTAGCAGCGCAGTCTCACCTCGACACCTGCCGGTTTGCCATCGGCCTGGGCGTTGAATTCGCAGGCAAAGCGCAGGGTGTCGGGTTGCAGGGTGACAGCCAGCTCCTCCTCAATCTCGCGGATCAGCGCCGCCTCGTCGCTCTCGCCCGGTTCCCGCTTGCCGCCCGGGATGTAATAGATGCCCTTGCCGTGGGAGCGGGCGCAGAGCAGTTGCTGATCTTTAAAGGTGAGCCAGGCGAGTTTGTCGATCATCTGTTTTCTCTCCAATGGGGTTGCCGTGATGAGCACTGGCGCACTCAAGCGCACAGTTGTTTTGCATGCCGGCAGCCTAACAAAGATGAAGTTGAGTCCCAAGGAGAAAGAGGGGAGATGCCGGAAACGCACTGTTTCCAGCGCGGTGACCGCGTAGCTGAATGAGTGCGCAATGGCTGGTTCGCCACAGACTTTTCAACCCTAAAAAAGCGGACTGGCGCACATCACGACAGGGCCGGACTGGGCGAAGGCGGGGCCCTTGTGGTTTAATCTTGCCACTTTAGCGGTAGTAGGCGACGAGCCTGCTACCTTGCGTGGGCAAGATGCAGGTGAGCAAGATGCAGATAGCAGCAGAGAGCAAGTTTATCGGACTCGGGGTCGCGGGCAATTTCGCCGGTCACCTAGAGCAGGCGGGTGAAGCATCGGACTTCGTAGCGGTAGTGGTGCGTGACACCACGGCGCCCAAGGCGCTGTTCCCCTTCTTCGTGCCGGGCCATCCGGGTCAGCTCGGGGTATTCCCGTTGAGCGACAAGGCGATCTTTCTGCCGGAAGCGGCGGTCAGCGGTGACGAGAAGGTGCAGATTGAGCCGGAAGTGGCGCTCTGGTGCGAGCTGGAGTATGCCGGCAAGCAGGTGGTGGCGATCCATCCCCGTGCCTTTGGCGCCTATAACGACTGCTCCATCCGTCGTCCCAACGCCAAGAAGATCAGCGAGAAGAAGAACTGGGGCGAAGAGAGCAAGGGGTTGGCGGCCAACCTGCTGCCGCTTTCCGGTTTTGCCGCCGGTTGCGAGCTCGATGACTATCGCATCGCTTGCTATCTGGAGCGCGATGGCGAGCTGCACGCTTACGGGGTAGACAGCGCCGCCATCGACTACAGCTACTTCCACGGCAAGCTGCTCGACTGGGCCATCGACAAGTTCAATCATCAGCAGGATGAGGGGCCGGCGGAGCACATTCAGGGACTGCTGGCGCAGGCGGGACATCCTCCCCATGCGCTCATCAGTATCGGTGCCACCCGCTATACCCCGTTTGGCGAGACCCACTTCCTCAAACCGGGCGACACTTCCTGCGTGGTGGTCTATCCGGGCAGCCGTTATAGCGAAGCGGATATTCGCGAGGCGATCCGCAGCCGCAACTTTGGCGCTGATATGTCGGTGCTGCTGCAGACGGTGCAGGTGCGCTAATCACCGTTGCCAGCGGGAAGGTGTCTCTTCCCGCTGGTTATCATATCGAGTCATTTCATGACGATTGTTCCGGTATCCCGGGTCGATTATCCGGCCCTGATCGATCTGTGGGAGGCCTCTGTTCGGGCGACCCACCACTTCCTGCCCGAGGCCGAGATCCTGGCTCTTAAACCGCTTATTCTGGAGCACTACTTCGATGCGGTGACACTGCACAGTGCCCGCACAGAAGAGGGGCAGATTACGGGTTTTAGCGGAGTGTACGAGGGCAAGCTGGAGATGCTGTTTGTGGCACCCGAGGCGCGCGGTAGTGGCGTGGGGCGTTTGCTGGTGGCGCATGCCATCACGCAGGGCGGCGCGACGCGGGTTGACGTCAACGAGCAGAACGAACAGGCGGTGGGCTTCTATCTGAAGATGGGATTCACCGTGACGGGTCGTTCGCCGCTGGATGGTCAGGGCAAGCCCTATCCGTTGCTGCATATGGCGCTGGCACCGACCTGATCGTGCCTGATGAGGCGCAGTACCCATAAACCAACGGGGGATGGCATCAGGCATCCCCCGTTTTTTGATCGTGTTTGTTACTTGCTGGCGACCTTGTTCACTACCTTGATCAGCTGATAGCGCACGGAGGGGGCATCGGCCGGCACATCGGTGAGCTGCTCCTTGCTGACAGTGAGCTGGTAGCGGTAACCCGGCTCGAACTGGAAACCTTCAATATTCTGGTAGAACAGCGTCCAGGGCTGCTGCTCATCACTGCGAACCTGCATGCACTGCATTGGGCCAACCCCGACGCAATCGACCAGCTGGCTGTTGATATAGAGGGTCTCCCCCTGTGACGAGGCGGGGGCGCTCTGGCAGGCGGTCAGCAGCAAGGCTGCGCTGATAAACAGTGGTTTCATAATGGACTCCTTAACGCGAAAGGGGGCATTAGAGCGGCAAACAAAAAGGCGGTCAATGACCGCCTTTGTAACAAACCATATCAGCGCAGTGGTTAGCGCTGCTCGAGTGGAGTGAACTCGCGCAGCGGGTGGCCTACGTAGAGCTGGCGTGGGCGACCAATCTTGCTGTCCGGGTCTGAGTGGAACTCGTTCCAGTGGGCAATCCAGCCGATGGTGCGGGAGATGGCGAAGATCACGGTGAACATGCTCATCGGGATGCCGATCGCCTTCATGATGATGCCGGAGTAGAAGTCCACGTTCGGGTAGAGTTTCTTCTCGACGAAGTAGGGGTCGGAGAGCGCAATACGCTCCAGCTCCATGGCGACGTCCAGCAGCGGATCCTTGATCTGCAGCTCGGTCAGTACTTCGTGGCAGGTTTCGCGCATCACAGTGGCACGGGGGTCGTGGTTCTTGTAGACGCGGTGACCGAAGCCCATCAGACGGAACGGATCATTCTTGTCCTTGGCCTTGGCGATGTACTCGGGGATGCGATCCACCGAGCCGATCTCTTCCAGCATGCGCAGGCAGGCTTCGTTGGCACCACCGTGGGCCGGTCCCCACAGGGAGGCGATCCCCGCGGCGATACAGGCGAACGGGTTGGCACCGGAGGATCCAGCCAGACGAACGGTGGAGGTGGAGGCGTTCTGCTCGTGATCCGCATGGAGGGTAAAGATACGATCCATGGCGCGTTCAACGATGGGATTGACCTTGTACTCTTCGGTCGGCACGCCAAACATCATGTGCAGGAAGTTACCAGCATAGGAGAGGGCGTTACGCGGCTGCATGAACGGCTGGCCGATGGAGTACTTGTAACACATGGCTGCCAGAGTCGGCATCTTGGAGAGCAGACGGAAGGCACAGATCTCGCGATGCTGCTCGTTGTTGATGTCGAGGGCATCGTGATAGAAGGCGGAGAGGGCGCTGACCACACCGCACATGATGGCCATGGGGTGGGAGTCACGACGGAAGCCGCGGAAGAAGAAGGCTATCTGCTCGTGCACCATGGTGTGGCGAGTGACCAGGCGTTCGAATTCGGCATATTGGGCCTTGGTCGGCGCTTCGCCGTACAGCAGGATATAGCAGACTTCCAGATAGGTGGCCTGGGTGGCCAACTGGGCGATGGGGTAACCACGGTGCAGCAAGACACCCTGATCCCCGTCAATGTAGGTAATGGCAGATTTGCAAGAACCGGTGGCCATAAAACCGGGGTCAAAGGTGAAATACCCCTGTGATCCCAATTTTCTGACATCGATGACATCCGGGCCGATGGTGCCGGAGAGGATCGGCAGTTCGACCGGATCTTTTCCGGGCAGGTGTAGGGTGGCTATCTTATCAGCCATAGCACGTCTCCTTTGCTCTTTATAATTTGGTTCCAGTCCTACTCTATTACGACTTTTATGACGCTGGCAAAGGTTGTTACCCATACCGAAGTGGCTGGAGCGCCTTATTTGAAACAGAGTTCCTTATCAATGTCAATTTTGCTGGAACCCCATTAATGGCATTAATGAAATGTTAAATTAAATATGCGATCGAGTTTGCGGTTTTGTGTTTTCTTTGTAGCTAATTGATTGTCTTCGGTTAAGGCCGCCGATATACTGCGCCACGTGGGTCATGGCTGCGGGTGTTTGAAACGCTTTGGCAAAGCCTGATGTGAAACCGAAAACTCGCGTTTTGGCTTTTTCAGAGTGTTTTGGTAACAAAAAACCAACAATCACCATTCCGTGCCCTCAAGTGTGAGTTAAAACAATAACTAACGTGCTCAATGGAGCTGAGTGGGCAAGCGTGAAAAACAAACAGAGACCGGTCAACCTCGACCTACAGACGATCAGCTTTCCTGTCACTGCCATTGCATCCATCCTGCACCGTGTTTCAGGGGTCATTACCTTTGTTGCACTGGGCATCTTGCTGTGGATGCTTGGTACTTCACTCGCCTCTCCCGAAGGGTTTGCAACCGTGGTTGCCATCATGGACAACTTCCTGGTCAAACTCGTGCTGTGGGGGATCCTGACTGCGCTGGCATACCACATTGTGGGCGGCTTGCGTCATCTGGTCATGGATATGGGCTATTGGGAAGAGCTGGAATCCGGCAATCAGAGCGCCCGCGCGGCCTTCGTGATCACCGCGATCCTGGCTGTATTGGCGGGAGTGCTTGTATGGTAACCAATTCTGCAACCTTCGGGCGCAGCGGCGTTCACGATTACATCCTGATCCGTGCCACCGCCCTCATCATGACCTGTTATGTCCTCTATCTGGTGGGCTTTGTCGCGTTCAACGACATCACCTACGAGGTGTGGGCAGGCTTCTTCGCCAAAACATTCACCAAGGTATTCACCCTGTTGACCCTGCTCTGCGTACTGATCCACGCCTGGATTGGTCTGTGGCAGGTGCTGACTGACTATATCAAGCCGGTAGGGCTGCGCGGGGCGCTGCAATTTGCCCTGGTCGTGGTGCTGTTTGTCTATCTGATGACGGGTTTCGTCGTGCTGTGGGGTGTGTAAGGTGACTATTCCAACTCGTGAATTTGATGCGGTAGTGATTGGTGCCGGTGGTGCCGGTATGCGCGCCGCGCTGCAGATTGCCCAGTCCGGCAAGAGCTGCGCTCTGTTGTCCAAGGTTTTTCCAACCCGTTCTCACACTGTTTCCGCTCAGGGCGGGATCACGGTTGCGCTGGGCAATGCCCACGACGACAACTGGCAGTGGCATATGTATGACACGGTAAAAGGTTCCGATTACATCGGTGATCAGGAAGCCATCGAGTACATGTGCAAAACCGGTCCCGAAGCCATCTATGAGCTGGAGAACATGGGGCTCCCCTTCTCCCGTTTCGATAACGGGTCTGTCTACCAGCGTCCGTTTGGTGGTCAGTCCAAGAATTTCGGTGGCGAGCAGGCTGCTCGTACCGCAGCTGCCGCCGACCGTACCGGTCACGCCCTGCTGCACACCCTTTACCAACAAAACGTCAAGAACAAGACCACCGTCTTCTCCGAGTGGTATGCGCTGGATCTGGTGAAGAACCAGGATGGCCACGTGGTGGGTTGTACCGCCATCGATATGGAGAGCGGTGAAGTGGTCTACTTCAAGGCCAAGGCCACCGTGCTGGCCACCGGCGGTGCCGGTCGTATCTACCAGTCCACCACCAATGCCCACATCAATACAGGTGACGGTGTCGGTATGGCGCTGCGTGCCGGCGTCGGCGTGCAGGACATGGAAATGTGGCAGTTCCACCCGACCGGTATCGCCGGGGCTGGGGTGCTGGTAACCGAAGGCTGCCGTGGTGAAGGTGGCTATCTGCTCAATAAAGATGGCGAGCGCTTCATGGAGCGTTACGCGCCAAACGCCAAGGACTTGGCCGGTCGCGACGTGGTGGCCCGCTCCATCATGATCGAGATCCGTGAAGGCCGTGGCTGCGACGGTCCCTGGGGCCCGCACATCAAGCTCAAGCTGGATCACCTCGGCAAAGAGGTGCTGGAATCCCGTCTGCCGGGGATCTGCGAGCTCTCTCGCACCTTCGCCCACGTGGATCCGGTCAAAGAGCCGATCCCGATCATCCCGACCTGCCACTACATGATGGGCGGCGTACCGACCAACGTGAATGGCCAATGCCTGACTCAGGACAAGAACGGCAACGATGTACCGGTGGTCGGTCTGTTTGCGGTGGGCGAGATTGCCTGCGTCTCCGTACACGGTGCCAACCGTCTGGGTGGCAACTCCCTGCTGGATCTGGTGGTCTTCGGCCGCGCTGCCGGCATGCATCTGGTCAACACCCTGGGCGAGATGGATCACGGTCGTGATGCTTCCGAGTCGGATCTGGATGCCGCACTGGCCCGCTTCAACCGCTGGGAAAATTGCCGTGACGGTGAAGACCCGGTGCAGATCCGCAAAGACCTGCAGCGCTGCATGCAGAACAACTTCTCCGTATTCCGCGAAGGTGCGGCGATGGCAGAAGGGTTGGCCGAGCTCAAGGTTATCCGCGAACGCCTCAAGTCAGCCCGTCTGGATGACACCTCCAAAGAGTTCAACACCCAGCGCATCGAGTGCCTGGAGCTGGACAACCTGATGGAGACGGCGTTTGCCACGGCGGTTGCCGCCAACTTCCGTACCGAGAGTCGCGGTGCTCACTGCCGCTTCGACTTCCCGGATCGCGACGATGAGAACTGGCTGTGCCACAGCCTCTATCATCCGGACACCGAGTCCATGACCCGTCGCGCTGTCAACATGTCACCCAAGACCCGTGAGGCGTTCCCGCCCAAGGTCCGGACTTACTGATTGCGGAGCCAGCCCTATGAACGTCACATTCTCTGTCTACAGATACAATCCGGATGTTGATAACGTCCCCCATATGAAGGAATATCGTCTTGATATTCCTGAAGGTTCCGACATGATGGTGCTCGACGCACTGATCCAGTTGAAAGAGCTGGATCCCACGCTCGCCTTCCGCCGCTCTTGCCGCGAAGGGGTCTGTGGATCAGACGGTCTCAACATGAATGGCAAGAACGGTCTTGCCTGTATCACCCCGCTCTCCGACCTGCTGAAGAAGGGCAATAACGTCGTTATCCGCCCCTTGCCCGGCCTGCCGGTGATCCGTGATCTGGTGATCGACATGACCCAGTTCTACACCCAGTGGGAGAAGGTCAAACCCTTCCTCATCAATGATGACAAGTTGCCGCCGGTGCGTGAGCACCTGCAATCCCCCGAAGAGCGCGCCAAGCTTGACGGCCTGTACGAGTGCATTCTCTGTGCCTGCTGCTCTACTTCGTGCCCCTCCTTCTGGTGGAATCCCGACAAGTTCATCGGTCCGGCCGGGCTGCTCGCCGCCTACCGCTGGCTGGCTGACAGCCGCGACACCGCGACCACCGAACGATTGGGGAATCTGGACGACGCCTTCAGCGTGTTCCGCTGCCATGGCATCATGAACTGCGTGAACGTCTGTCCGAAAGGCTTGAACCCGACCAAGGCGATTGGCCAGATCAAGTCGATGTTGCTCAATCGGGCTGTTTAGTATCAGGGCCGGCCAGGTGCTGGCCCGACCTCTGGATAGCCATCCCACCCGTGGCAGGATGGCTATTTGACCCCTACAAGCTGCGCAGCAGTAACAAGAAGTACAAGGGATAGAAATGCATAACGGCGTGATGAAGGCCTGGTTGGAGTCATCTCACCTGGCTGGTGCGAATGCAAGCTATATCGAGGATTTGTATGAATCCTTCCTGGAAAATCCTGACTCCGTGTCCGACGAGTGGCGCAGCCTGTTTAGCGAGCTGCCCCAGGTCAATGGCCATGCGGTTGAACAACCCCACTCCCAGGTCCGCGATTATTTCCGTCGTCTGGCCAAGGATCCCTCTCGCTACAGTGCCCCCGTCTCCGATCCGCAAGTGGATGCCAAGCAGGTGCGGGTATTGCAGTTGATCAACGCCTTCCGTTTCCGTGGTCACCAGAATGCCAATCTGGACCCGCTGGGCCTGTGGCAGCGTGAAACCGTTGCCGAACTGGATCCTGCGTTCCACAACCTGCAGGGCGCAGATATGGAGGCCACCTTCAATGTGGGCTCCTACGCCATCGGTCGCGAGACCATGGTGCTCTCCGACCTCTACGCCTCGCTGAAGAAGACCTATTGCGGCAGCATAGGCGCCGACTACATGCACCTCACCTCCACGGAAGAGAAGCGCTGGCTGCAACAGCGTCTCGAATCCATTGAAGGGAAGGGGAGTTACACCCTCGAAGAGAAGACCCGTTTCCTCGAGAGCCTGACCGCCGCCGAAGGGTTGGAGAAATATCTGGGCGCCAAGTTCCCGGGAGCCAAGCGCTTCTCGCTGGAAGGTGGCGACGCCATGATCCCCATGCTCAAGGAGCTGATCCGTCGCGCCGGTGAGCAGGGCTGCAAAGAGGCCGTTATCGGTATGGCCCACCGCGGTCGCCTCAACGTGCTGATCAACGTGCTGGGCAAGCGCGCTCAGGATCTGTTCGACGAGTTTGCCGGCAAGCATGGCGAATCCTGGGGTACCGGTGATGTGAAGTACCACATGGGCTTCTCCTCCGACTTCGCCACCCCGGGTGGCAACGTCCACTTGGCGCTGGCGTTCAACCCCTCTCACCTCGAGATTGTCAACCCTGTGGTCATCGGCTCGGTCCGTGCCCGTATGGATCGTCGTGGTGACAAGGATGGTTCCAGTGTGCTGCCCATCACCATTCACGGTGACTCGGCCATGGCCGGTCAGGGCGTGGTGGCCGAGACCTTCAACATGTCCCAGACCCGCGCCTATGGTGTCGGCGGGACGGTGCGCATCGTCATCAACAACCAGGTCGGTTTCACCACCTCCTATATCCGTGACCTGCGTTCCACCGAATATTGCACCGACATCGCCAAGGCGGTGCAGGCGCCGGTGCTGCACGTCAACGGGGATGATCCGGAAGCCGTGGTGCTGGTGACCCAGATTGCTCTGGATTACCGCAACACCTTCAAACGCGACGTAGTGATCGAACTGGTCTGCTATCGTCGTCACGGTCACAACGAAGCGGACGAGCCGAGCGCGACCCAGCCGCTGATGTACCAGAAGATCAAGCAGCACCCGACCCCGCGCAAGATCTACGCCGATCAGCTGGTGGCCGAGGGGAGCCTCGCTCAGGAGCGGGCGACCGAACTGGTCAACGAGTATCGTGAAGCGCTGGATCGCGGCGAGCGGGTGAGCAAAGAGTGGCGGCCGATGGAGCTGCACTCCGTCGACTGGACGCCGTATCTGGGCCACGACTGGAACATGGCCTATGAGAGTGCCGTGCCGATGGATCACCTCAAGAGCCTCGGCGAGCGGGTGAGCCAGTATCCGGCGACCCACGTGCTGCAGCGGCAGGTCGAGAAGATTTACGAAGACCGCCGTCTGATGGCCGCTGGCGAGAAGCTGGTGGATTGGGGCTTTGCCGAGACCCTGGCCTACGCCACCCTGGTGGACAAGGGGTCCCGCATCCGCTTTACCGGTGAAGACTCCGGCCGTGGCACCTTCTTCCACCGCCACGCCGTGCTGCACAGCCAGACCGATGCCAGCACCTACACCCCGCTGTGCAACCTGCACGATGAGCAGGGCCCGTTCGAGGTGTATGACTCTGTGCTGACCGAGAACGCGGTACTGGCCTTTGAATATGGTTACGCCAGCGCCGAGCCGGCTGGCCTCACCATCTGGGAAGCCCAGTTCGGCGATTTCGCCAACTGTGCCCAGGTAGTGGTGGATCAGTTCCTCTCCTCCGGTGAGCAGAAGTGGGGCCGGATGTGCGGCCTGACCATGTTGCTGCCGCACGGTTACGAGGGGCAGGGCCCGGAGCACTCCTCCGCCCGTCTGGAGCGTTATCTGCAGATGTGTGCCCAACACAACATGCAGGTGTGCGTGCCCTCTACCCCGGCGCAGGTGTTCCATATGCTGCGTCGTCAGGTGGTACGTCCGATGCGCCGTCCGCTGATCGTCATGACGCCCAAATCCCTGCTGCGCCACCCGCTGGCGGTGAGCAAGCTTGAAGAGCTGGCGGAAGGAACCTTCCAGAACGCCATCGGCGAGATCGATGCGCTGGATCCGAAAGCGGTCAAGCGCGTGGTCTTCTGCTCTGGCAAGGTCTACTACGACCTGCTCGATGCCCGTCGCAAGGCCGAGCAGCAAGATGTGGCACTGGTACGAATTGAGCAGCTCTACCCCTTCCCGGAAGAGGAAGTGCGCGCCATTCTGGCTGATTACAGCCATGTCACCGACTTTGTCTGGTGTCAGGAAGAGCCGCAGAACCAGGGCGCCTGGTACTGCACCCGTCACCACTACGATGGCGTGCTGCCAGCCGGAGCCACCCTGCGTTATGCCGGTCGCCCCGCGTCAGCCTCACCGGCCGTCGGTTACATGTCTGTCCACGCCAAGCAGCAAAAAGCCTTGGTGGAAGATGCCCTTACCCTGTAAAGCCTCTGGCATAGAAGTAAAAAGGAACTGATTGGATGACTATCGAAATCAAGGTACCGGATCTGCCGGAATCAGTGGCCGATGCCACTATCGCCACCTGGCACAAAAAACCGGGCGATCTGGTCGCCCGTGACGAAGTGCTGGTCGACATCGAGACCGACAAGGTGGTGCTGGAAGTGCCGGCACCGCAAGCCGGTGTGCTGGGGGATATTCTGCAAGGGGAAGGGGCGACCGTGTTGTCCCGTCAACTGATTGCCATCCTCACCGCCGCCCCGGTGGCCGGTGAAGAGACCAAAGAGAAACCCGCTGAAGCGGTGGCCGATGATGGTGCCGATGGCTTGAGCCCCTCGGTGCGCCGCCTGATTGGTGAGCACGATATCGACGTGACCAAGCTGACCGGTACCGGCAAGGGTGGTCGCATCACCAAGGATGATGTGGAAGCCTTCATCAAGGCCAAGAGCCAGCCTGCGGCAGCCGCACCGGTCGCAACTGCAGCCCCGGCAGCCAAGGTTACCCCGCTGGGTGGTCGTACCGACAAGCGGGTACCGATGACCCGTCTGCGCAAGCGCATTGCCGAGCGTCTGCTGGAAGCGAAAAACACCACCGCCATGCTGACCACCTTCAACGAGGTCAACATGAAGCCCATCATGGATCTGCGCAAGCAGTACGGCGAGATCTTCGAGAAGAAGCACGGCATCAAGCTCGGCTTTATGTCCTTCTACGTGAAGGCGGTGGTGGAGTCCCTCAAGCGCTATCCGGAAGTGAACGCGGCGCTCGATGGTGATGACGTGGTTTACCACAACTACTTCGACGTCAGCATCGCCGTCTCTACCCCCCGTGGTCTGGTGACGCCGGTGCTGCGCGACTGCGACAACATGAGCCTGGCGGACATCGAGAAGGCCATCAAGGATCTGGCGGGCAAGGGCCGTGACGGCAAGCTGACCGTGGATGAACTGACTGGCGGCAACTTCACCATCACCAACGGTGGCGTGTTCGGCTCCCTGATGTCCACCCCGATCATCAACCCGCCCCAGAGCGCCATTCTGGGCATGCACAAGATCCAGGATCGCCCGATGGCCGTTGACGGCAAGGTCGAGATCCTGCCGATGATGTATCTGGCGCTCTCCTACGATCACCGTCTCATCGACGGACGCGAATCGGTAGGCTTCCTGGTCTCCGTCAAGGAGCTGCTGGAAGACCCGACCCGTCTGTTGCTGGACGTCTAAGCCTGTGGCACCCGGGCAAGGGGTTTGCGCCCCGAGCTGAGTGTGCTGCTGGACGTTTGAGTAATACCCGAGCGATTGAAAGATAACGAGGGGCCGCCCAGGCCCCCATTCACAGGGGATTGAGAAACACCAGCCCCGGACGGAAATACCTACAACACGGATAGAGCATCTATGAATCTGCATGAATATCAGGCAAAACAGCTGTTTGCCGAGTATGGCCTGCCGGTCTCCGAAGGTTATGCCTGTGCTACCCCACAAGAAGCGGCCGAAGCGGCCGACAAGATTGGCGGCAATACCTGGGTCGTCAAATGCCAGGTACACGCCGGTGGCCGCGGTAAAGCGGGCGGCGTGAAAGTGGCCAAGAGCAAGGATGAGATCCGTGCTTTTGCCCAAAACTGGCTTGGCAAAAATCTGGTGACCTACCAGACCGACGCCAACGGCCAGCCGGTCACCAAGATCCTGGTGGAATCTTGCACCGACATCGCCAAAGAGCTCTACCTGGGCGCCGTGGTTGACCGTGGCTCTCGCCGCGTGGTCTTCATGGCCTCGACCGAAGGTGGCGTGGATATCGAGAAGATCGCCCACGAAACCCCCCATCTGATCCACAAGGCGGCCATCGATCCGCTGGTGGGTCCGCAGGCTTATCAGGCCCGCGAACTGGCCTTCAAACTGGGTCTGGTCGGCGATCAGATCAAACAGTTCACCAAGATCTTCATGGGTCTGGGCCAAATGTTCCTGGATTGCGATTTCGCGCTGCTGGAGATCAACCCGCTGGTGATCACCGCGCAGGGCAACCTGCACTGCCTGGATGGCAAGATCAACATCGACGCCAACGCACTGTATCGTCAGCCCAAGCTGCGCGAGATGCACGACCCGTCACAAGATGACCCCCGCGAAGCGCACGCCGCCCAGTGGGAGCTCAACTATGTGGCCCTCGATGGCAACATCGGCTGCATGGTCAACGGCGCGGGTCTGGCCATGGGCACCATGGACATCGTCAACCTGCACGGCGGCAAGCCGGCCAACTTCCTTGACGTCGGCGGCGGCGCCACCAAGGAACGCGTAACCGAGGCGTTCAAGATCATCCTCTCCGACAGCAACGTCAAAGCGGTGCTGGTCAACATCTTCGGCGGCATCGTGCGCTGCGACATGATCGCGGAAGGCATCATCGGTGCGGTCAAGGAAGTGGGGGTCAAGGTGCCCGTGGTGGTCCGTCTGGAAGGCAACAACGCCGAGCTGGGTGGTATCAAGCTGGCCGAGAGCGGCCTCAACATCATTGCGGCCAAGAGTCTGACCGATGCCGCGCAGCAAGTCGTCAAAGCAGCGGAGGCCAACTGATGAGCGTACTGATCAACAAGGACACCCGAGTCATCTGCCAGGGCTTTACCGGCGGTCAGGGTACTTTCCACTCCGAGCAGGCGCTCTCCTACGGCACCCAGCTGGTGGGCGGCGTCTCCCCGGGCAAGGGCGGCACCACCCATCTGGGCCTGCCGGTGTTCAACACCGTCCGTGACGCGGTCGAAGCGACCGGCGCCACCGCCTCCGTCATCTATGTGCCGGCGCCGTTCTGCAAGGATGCCATCCTGGAAGCGATCGACGCGGGCATCAAGCTCATCGTCACCATCACCGAAGGCATCCCTACTCTGGATATGCTGGACGTCAAAGTGAAGCTGCAAGAGACCGGCGTGCGGATGATCGGCCCCAACTGCCCGGGCGTTATCACCCCGGGTGAATGCAAGATCGGCATCATGCCGGGCCACATTCACAAGCCGGGCAAGGTGGGCATCGTCTCCCGCTCCGGCACCCTGACCTACGAAGCGGTCAAGCAGACCACTGACGAGGGCTTTGGCCAGTCCACCTGCGTCGGTATCGGTGGCGACCCCATCCCGGGCTCCAATTTTATCGACATTTTGGAGATGTTCCAGAACGACCCGCAGACCGAAGCGATCGTGATGATCGGCGAGATCGGCGGCAACGCCGAGGAAGACGCGGCAGCCTATATCAAGGCCCACGTCACCAAGCCGGTGGTCTCCTATATCGCGGGTGTTACTGCCCCTCCCGGCAAGCGGATGGGCCACGCTGGCGCCATCATCTCCGGTGGCAAGGGGACTGCCGCCGAGAAGTTTGCCGCGCTGGAAGATGCTGGCGTGAAAACCGTCCGCTCCCTGGCCGATATCGGCAAGGCCCTGCGCGAAGTGACCGGCTGGTAATTCCTGTTAGCCCGTTATCTCTAATAAAAGTGCCGCCCGATGGGCGGCATTTTTTATGGGTTTTAAAGTGGTTTGATTTAATCAATCATCGCGATTCAGGCGCTAAACGAATTTTATTACAGGAGACCAGAAACAGTGTGGATACTAAAATAGTCTGCGATTTGAACTTGTCAGATTGATTTGTTCCTTTACCCATGGCATCGAGTGACCTGTTAGTGGGTAATGCTAAAAGTCATGCAAGGATGTCAGTGAGATAACGTAGTGTCAGGAGGACATAATGATTTCACGTATTTTGGGAATTGGCTGCCTTACCAGTATCTGCTTGCCAACAGCATGGGCGGCGGATTGCCCGAACAGGCAACCGGGGCAGCATCTAGAGTTTCTTGGGCGTTCGGCTGACAATTCGGTATCACTATGGCTTTCAAGTCCAGGTTCCGGGGGTAATTTTCGCCTCTCTGCTCCCGGGGTATCTGAAATCGATAGCTGGAATGCAAACCGCGCGTCGTTGCACCTGAGTGTCTCACCTGTAGTACTTGATGACCTTAACGGGACTCACAAACTGGATCTCCTCAATGCGGATGGTTCTTTCAACTGCTTCCTCGATTCGAGAAACCAGAACAATCCGGTATTTCCAAATATTCCCCCGATCGATGGGGGAGACAGTAACGGTGGCACTGGTGGCGGAACTGGCGGTGGGGATGGCGGCAATGGTGGAACTGGTGGCGGAACCGGCGGTGGGGATGGCAGCAATGGTGGAAGTGGTGGTGGCACCGGTGGTGGGGATGGAGGCAATGGTGGAACTGGTGGCGGAACTGGCG
>NZ_CAWMRY010000058.1:0-16491 GCF_963870295.1 Aeromonas sp. ANP5
GGGCGCATCAAGTCAGAGTGAAAGTCCAGGGCAAGTATCAGCCGAGCGAGTTGATCAATGATTATTACCCTGCGGTAATCAGCTTTTCAGAGTATCAAGAGCTTAACAGCCGAGCAGTTCAACGCCCCGCTGGCAGAAGTGAAACGAATCACATTAGTGGGTTGGTTTACTGCGAGCACTGCGGCAAGAAGATGGCAGCAAAGAGCCGCAAGAATAAAACTGGAAAGGTCACTTACTACTACTGCCGATACTCGCTCTTGGAAAGCTGTGAGCACAAGGCACACGTCCGAGACCTACATAGCCATGTGATTGAACATGCCAATCGATTGGAAATCAAACAGACGATCAAAGACGACAAACGCGCTAACGAAATTTTGATCGAGTTGAATCAGATCGACAACAGAGTCCGAGAGCTATCTGAATCACTGGCAAGCATGACAAGTACAATCGCCACGACTGCTGTTATCAGTGCCCTCTCCTCTCTCGAAGAACAGAAAAAGGCGCTATTAGCAGAACAAAAGCAATCAATGCCAATTGCTGCCGACGCAGTTAAAACACTGCTGACGCTGGTGGATGATCCCAAGCAGTTCAACATCCAGTTAAAGAAGATTGTTAGCGAGATCAGAGTTAGCCAGAGCGGGAAGGGTCATATCGTCAGCGTGAAACGACACGATGGACACAAGATTGTTTTTCATACCAATGGTGCATTCACCACTGATACCAAGCAATTCTTGAACGAGATTAGAGAACTCAATCAATAGGCCGCTTCGCGGCCTTTTTCATGCCCGTTTGACATGCTGGATACGGGGATAAACGGGGTCATAGCCCAAGACGTTGTAACACTCTCTGGCATGTTGTAATGCTGAATGCTGATCCCCGTGCGGTCTTGATACTGCGAGCATTCAGACTCTCGGCCATTCTTTTCAGCGTGTAGCCATTTCTTCGCATTTCAGCAAATTCAGGACGTAATTGTTCCGCTCTATCGTCTGCTGCTTTCTTGAGCCCTTCCACTTGAACATTGTCACGAATACCGCCGAGCTTAACACCGCGCGCCTTCGCTGCTTGCAATGCTGCTTTGGTGCGCTGGCTAATGAACTCTCGTTCCTGCTCTGCTAACGCTGCATATAGATGAATCTGGAACTTATCAGCGAACGGCAGACAAGCGATCCGAACGTCAATTTGCTTGATGATATGAGCAACTGTTTCAACGTCACGACTCAAGCGATCAACTTTAGCCACAAGCAGAGTTGCACCGTGTTGTTTGCACAGCTCAACAGCGGCTTTCAGAGTGGGACGCTCATTAAGACTGCCCTTACCAGAACGAACGTCAACGAACTTTTCAATCACTTGATGATCACCAGCATAGTGAGACAGAAACAAATCGGTATCGCGCTGTTGTGCCTCTAACCCGAGTCCGCTTTCTCCCTGCTTCTTAGTTGATACTCGGTGATAGATAACATATTTCATTGTCAAGTTATTCCGTGCTGTTATTCAGTCAATGAAAGTATGGTAACAGGAGGCATAGGCATTTCAACAAAAGCCAAGAGACATTTGATTTGTGTATGACATTGAAAATGTGTAAGAGTTGACAGGCTATCGGAGTCCTGTTTAGTGGCTTTCGGTAAAATGTGAGAGATAACAACCGTATTGCGGATCATATTCAGTGTCATTACCGCTGTTTAGGCAGCGGCATACTTTTATATGACTTGAGATTCTTTTTGACCAACCGGAATATTTCAGATAGCAGTCGAAGATCCATGACTGGTTCATTTTTGAAATCAGTCACCACACAATTATTCGCAGAAACCTCAGCACGATACATATAGCCCTTGTGGAATATGACCATATTAATCTCATACCATGTGATTGGAATAACTACAGTCGTTTTATTAAACCGTTTCTCGGCTCGGTATTTCTTGAATCGCTCAACAATAGATGTGCACCAATCTCGAATGACACTGAATGGATTTTTAATTCTAAATTTCATGTTAACTCCTGATAATTATTGATAGGGGGGCCATTGTATTGATGACATTATGACTACAACACAGCCACAGTCTTCTGTTTCGTATAAAAAATGGAAATTCCAAAAACTTTTTTCGCTGAGTTAAACTGGGATGATGATTTCACAGTCCTTCAGATAGTCAGCGTCTTCACGTCTCGGATGTTCGATGAGCAGATAATCCCGTATTTTTGAAATATCACCCTTTCTGATTAGCTCTTGGATCTGACGTGTCTTGGACAAATGGCATGGATTACATACGCTTACAAAATTATCACGACAGCGAGCATGGTGGTGATTAGGGTCAAGTGATAATTCTAGGTGGTGATCAACTGCAATAGCGGTGCGACGGCCACAATGTTCACAGATTGGATAACTAATTCTGTGACTCTTAGATAGCTTTCGCCAACCACTGGAATTATAGAAATCCATGTTGTTATCTAAGCCTTTGGCCGTTGTTTTAGTATATTTCCGAGACTTGTGGACTTTCTTGTGGGCAGGACAATACCAGCCGCTACCTTCGAAATTGTTAGTGCAGCTTGGATGGGTACAAAGTTTTCTCATGTTTAGCTCCTTGTGTGTATGAACTATTTAGGTGAACACTGGTGGAGCCCAGAGAAAAAAAGTTTTGGAGAGTGATTAGCGTGAATCAGATTATGTCGAGGCTGTGATGTGTAAGAGTCGTTTATATAAAATGCCCCCCCTATAGGGGAATAAGCAGAATGTTTATTACCGTTGGAGGTAGTGTTATTATTACTTCATCAACTGTGGTTAGTTGATTTTGTTTCGGTAGTCTGATTTTGAATTTTTCATGATGTTTATCACCCTGTTTTTATGCATTATAATAAACAGGTACACGATATATCCTTTTTTAAAGCCAACTCCCTTGTGGGTTGGTTTTATTTTGACTATATGAAAACACACACTTATTAGTTCAAGGAGAATAAAATGGCAGTTACAAACCAAATTACCTCATACGAGAGAAAGATAATCGAGACTTATGGCCTGACTATGTATACATTCGCAATCACAGGTCATACGAAGTCCAAGATTTATAACTGGATCAAGAAATACGATATCAAAGTTCCTGAAATGGCAGATGTTCACCAACGTGTTACTGATATCGTTAAACAGTACGAGAAGGACAAGCAATGACCGAAACTGTTTATATCAATGACAAGGAGCATATTCTACGGAGGCTTGCCGAGTTCGTGAGGGATAGAAATGTATTCTATCTGGCGAGGAAGGGAAAATGCTCAGGGAGCAGACAGGAACCAAGACATTTTGTTTTATTCGATGTTAATGGTGATAGTGCTGAATGGTATTCTTACAGTTACAAGACTCTCAATGCCGTTTTTAAGGCATGGTGTATTGATAACCATAACGAACGATTTTTAATGTCATTCGGTGAACTGGGATTCAAGTCTATGGAAAACTTCGCTGAATATTTCGGTATAAAGAAGGAAGGCATATATCGAGGCGGTAATAAAAACCAGCTTAAAAACTGGTTAGATCAAGATGAAATAGAAGAACGTTATGGATTTAAGGCAAGGATCTACGATGTAACACTCAGGAATAATCGCCTTTTATTCCACGCGCCGAGAGTATCGGCTTTTTGTGAATCAAATTAAAATCAACTTTATGAGGAAAGTAAAATGATGAAAATTCAAATAATCCACCAATTCAAAGGAGATATATCGTGGAAAATACCCATAAATCGAAGTTTTCGATTCAAGAAGTAAAAGAACTATACGCCGATGCCGATCAAATCAAAATTTATAGTGCATTGGATAAATTCGGCCTAGACGAGCATGAGATTAAACACATGCTTGAATTAGAGGAGGAGTTTAGGCCGAAACTGGCACTAACTCGACTCGTTAGCCTGCTTAAAGACAAGGAAGAAGTAAAGAAACAGATTCAGAAGAACATGACGACGGATGAATCGTTGTTACATTTCTATGATTACCTGAATCGAAAAAACATATTCTACCTTGGTGACACCGAAGAATTCGTAATGCTTGAGCCGGTGGGATATGAAGACGAACCACACAATTACAGGTGGACTACTCTGACATTCAAACAGCTAAAGGAGCGTTATGATAATGGTGATCATCCGACTCCTAGAATCAAAACACTTGATAATATTCTATTAGATAGCAGGGTTGATTCTGGCATAGGTGCCATTTTTAAAATGGCAAAATGCTACCTCGGTGGCCGCGAGACAACTCGCCGATTCAATTTTAGAACGTCTTCATCCCGACGCATGGATGAAGAAACACTGAATATGTGCGAGGTGGAGAAAGAAAAGTGGATTATGAACTCGGACGAGTATCACATTGCAGATCCCCGTAAGCCAGATCCATATATTAAGGCATTGCTATGGTCTATTTCAGGAGAGAAGCAGGAAAACTTTGACCATATATGTAAATGCATTCTCTGGAAACTAAAGGGCAATGTTATGCACACATTGCCGTCATTAGTGTTATTCGGTGGTCAGGGTTCAGGTAAATCGACATTCACCAGTGTACTTATGCCCACTGTGTTTCATGGTTCTAGTTCTTGCGTATCAGGTAAAATCGACGATTTGAGCCGATTTAACAGCTATATGGAAGGTGCACATCTTGTATATTTTGATGAGGCAAAGCTAGACAAGCGTTTCAATGAAGAACTGAAAAAAACAATCGGTAACGTTAGCATACCCATCGAGAAGAAGGGACAGGACAAATATTACATCGACAACCTTGCCTGGTATGTGTTCTGTACTAACGACGAATTCGGCGCTGTTGCATTAAGCCAAGACGCCAGTGAGAACAGGCGATTCAGTATTTGTAAGGGCAACGATGCGCTGTGGAAAGTAATAACACGAGAATTCGGAGTTAGCACTGAGGCAGAGGCAAGAGATATTGAACGTCTTGTTATAAACGCTTGCAAAGACAGAAAAGCAGTAGCGCAGACTATAAAGTGGATCGAGAAGACTTACTGGGAAAGTATGAATAACCGCTGTCCAAGAGCATTGCACGGTGAAGACTATGAAAATCTATTGGGTATGCAGAAGTCGGATAAAGATCATCTGGCGGAAGATATTCTTATGTCTTGCGTTAAAAATGAGACACTTGCGCCGATGCGTGATTGCGTGAAACTGTGGCGAGAAAGAGCTGGCACAGCACGACACTCGAATTATGACGAGCGAGCGATCAAGACTCTGTTTGCAGAAGTGGCGAAACGGAACGGGTGGAATATCACGGGTGATAAACGAAAGCAAATTGGTGGTGTGATGTACAATCCAAACGTGATAATCACCGGCATTGATTTTAAACAGGTTGTATATAGCGAACTTGAAAGAAACTTCGACCAATATATTAGTGATCGTGAATTCGAGGAGGTAACAGGTAGTGTGGAAATAGATTCTCCTACTAAGTTAAAAGGCGTTGATTTTGATTTCGGTTTGTCTGCGGCCAACGATGACGAGTTGGAAGAACTGCTCAAATAACACTTGCAGTCGGTTGCAATATTTTTTGCAAAGTTGCAAACCGACTTGCAAGTAAAAAATCACATAAGCTATTGATTTAATTGAGGTTTTTCAAAAGTTGCAACGGTTGCAGATTTTTCTGACCAAATCGCCACAGCCAGCGGCACCACCAGAACTGAGATACAGGTTGTATTAGTAATCACGTATTATTTTTTCCAACTTAAAAAAAAATTTACAAGTGTTACAACTTTCTCTGGAAGTCAATGGCCACGCTGGCTGGACCGATTTTCGTGGTTGCAACTCACTTGCAACTGTTGCAAAAAAATTTGCAACTTTCACCAACAACATGAAAAGACCTGAAGGCGCGAAGCGCCTTTGAGTTGCAAAAAATATTGCAACTCGGTTTGCAACTCAAATACAAAAATTTGCAACTGTCTACAAGAATCAAAACACAACAGTGGCAAAAAAGGCAAAATTTTGCCACTCATTTTGCCACGAGGAATTCAGGCACCACGCTGCTTAGACCACTATTTTGCTTATTTTGTTATTTTTTTAAAAGTTTAGAAATAATATAATAGAGTATTACTCCATACACTGCTGCTTCTCTTCTCTGGAGGAAACGTGGTGGTGGCGAACTTACATATTTTTCTTGTAAAAATGGCAAAATTTCACGGAAGTCAGTGGCCACGCTGGCTGGACCGATTTTTCGATGGCAAATCAAAAGACAAACAAATGGCAAAAAGGCAAACCGTTTTGTCAAAACACAAATCATAGGAGATAACGTGGAATTTAATATATCAATTAACAAAGAAACATCATCTGACCGCATGATGACAAAAACAGAAGCAAATGAAAAGGCTTATCGCGGCTGGAAAATAACTACGCTTGATTGGACTGAATCAAAAGTCAAGACTGTTTTCAAATGTGAGTGGATGGCAGGGCTATCAACTGACGGACGTAAACGCAAAGAATCAATCGCCGGTGTCGGTGTTCTATTTCTTGATATAGACGACCCAACAAAACACGGCGCTGAACTGCTTGATATAGTCCACCAGCGACTGTCTAACGCTGGCTACGCTCATGCAATTGCTACCTCTGCTAATCATATGCGAGAGAAGATCAAATCGTCTGGTGAAGTCTTACCAGCTTGCCCACGCTTGAAGATAATGATACCGCTGGCATCACCTTACCTATTCGTCGGCAATGAAGAAGAACGAGAACAGAAGCGGGAGAACTGGAAAGCTGGTGCAAAACGGATTACCGCATATTTTGAACGTCTGTTGGAATGCGAGTTGGATCATTCAAGCCTCGATGCTAATAGGTACTCATACAGAGTTAATCCACAGGCTGATAACTTCGAATTCAGATTCGCAGACGGTAAAGGACTCGATGCTAAGAATTATTGCTATCCGGCACCGGTGAATTATCTTGCGGAAGCTCGACGCAAAAGACTTGCGGAGCGATTTAACGGCGATGACAGCATGGAACGAGTCAAAGACGCCGCTCGGTATTTTTTTAGTGAGCACAGGGGTCGGGATGAATGGGTAAACGTGTGTTTCGCTGTGGCGAATTTATTCGGGATATATGAACTAAAGAACATGACGACGATGACGAAAGGAGAGGAATCTGGGTTTTCTCGACAAACGAGTGGAAGAACTGTCGGCGCTGGGACTATTATCCACCTAGCGAAGCAATACGGCTGGGAATACAAGAAATAAGCTGGTGGCGCAGCCACCAGCAATAACGATTGTTTACTGGTGTGTGGAGCCTGTTATCATTACCAAATAAATCGTTAGCCAATAAGAGTGCCTTCTACCTCGAAGATCACTTCGTCCACTATTGTTTGCGGCTTTGGTGGGCACTCTTATTAGTTAATCGCACCCGCAAAGTGTAAAGAGGTAGAAGTTGAAAAGTTTAGAAGATTGGAAGTTAGAATACGAACAAGATGAATTTTGTGGCACTGAATTAAAGACGCCGAAAGGCGGTGTTTTAACTGTTGTTGGGATTGCTGGTAAACAGGGGGCAAATAAGTTATACGCTTGTCATTGCTCTATTTGTCACCAAGACGAACAGATGTTTCCAGAGTTAGAAACAAGCGTAAAGAGGAGTCTTGTTAAACAGGGTTCTGTTCCTTGCGCCTGTTCTAAAACCTATCGGTGGAATGATCGTCAATATCGTTTGAGATTAACTAATCCAGACTATGAGATTATCAGTCAAGAACCGATCACTGGTGCCAGACAGAAAATCAAACTCAGATGCAATCATGACGGATATGAGTGGGAAGCTCAAGTGAATAACTTGTTGAATCACGGTAGAGGATGTCCGAAATGCGCTGATAGAAATCAGAGAAACGATGACCCAATAACTCCGGTGATGAAACGTTGTTCTGAACTCGATATCAAGTTCCATGGATTTGTTGGCGGAGAGTATAAGAACAAAAATACAAGACTGGATTTAGAATGTCATTGTGGAAATAAGTGGAAGCCAAGTTATGATAGTTTCGTTAATCATGGTGCTGGATGCCCCGCTTGTGCTAAGACTGGCTATTCACCTGATAAAGCAGGCGTTTTTTACGTGGTTCACTGGCATAAAGCCGATCACGAGTTCTTGAAATACGGCATTACGAATAAAGGCGAACAGCGTATCACGCAACAGATGAACTCCACAGATTACACGCCTACAATTCTCTACTTCCCTACTTTCAGTGACGGTAACGTGGCCGCTGAACTGGAACGAGAGTGTGACGCTAGACGTAATGAGCTATACGGGTGTAAGGGAGTAGTCTCTAAAGAAGACTTCCCAGACGGATATACCGAGACAATGAACGTGGATCAGTATGATTGGATCAATGAACTGGTGTTTGAATCTACCATGTGCCGATTAAAACCTCTTAAATAACATCGTGGGTAATGGGTATTCCCACGATTAGCTCCGCAGCCGCCTTCGGGCGGCTTTTTCATATCTCTATCACTGTGAAACTCAGTTTTCCAATCAACGAATCCCTGCTCGGATTTACCGCCCTGATTTGTGCAATCCACTGAACGCAATCCTGCACTGAGCTAAAAACTTAGCTGATTAAAAGCTCCACAGAGAGTCACCTAAATAGTTCATACAAGGAGCTAAAATGACAACGACTGAATTTATCAATGCGCTATCCCAGCGTACCAATATCCCAATAATCACCTCGAAAGATTTCATATTCATAGAATCGTCCGGCATCAAGGTATTAGAACATCATCACAAGATTGCGGTGAGTGTCTCCGGTAATGGTGAACAAGCTGAAACGCGATACAGCGATCCCTCAAACGAACTGATGCAGATACTCACACAAGCATTCGAACAAGCGGCAAAACGTCACCAGCAGCGTCTGGCAGATGAACGAATCAATCACATGAAGGACATGAAGGAGAGGAAGAATGTTTAATCCGACCAATATTGAAATGAAGGGCTTTGGCTTCGGCTTTAAAGCGAAACAATTTGAAGAAGTCGAACAATTTGAAGAAAAACAAGATGAAGTTTTCGAAGAAGCCACCAGCACCATCGACCCAGAATTCGAGATCGAGATTCGCCGTTTTGTTCGCTGTTGCTGGGCACACGGTCTCAAGGACGACTGGATTGACTCGCTGACAAAAACGAAACCCAACCCCTCAATTGCAGGTATGACTGGGCTACCGCGTGACGTAGTGGTCGAACTGATGAGGAATGAACTCAATGCAGTGGCAGAGATCGCTGAACGAGAGCGCGAGCTGGAAGCAGAGCGAATCGGTAAACTGTATGTCTGATGACATTTCTGATGACATTGAAGAGATCGCTGGTGGCTCGCTGCCAGTGATTTACCGTGATCTTGTCGTAGGTCGCTATGATGACATTAGCGAGGTGATGGAATCGATTCCTGAGCTGTTTGGCGTTGAATTGGAGCTGTTGGATTGTTATAGCCACTGGAAGATCGTCGAGACAGACGAACTTGATAGGATTTTAAGTGAACTGATTAGATAGCAAACAATTGATCAATACTGTGCGCCAGCACTTCGCGAAGCGATTATTCATTAAGTAGTATTATGATCAATATATTAATTATAGTAATAATTATCGCCTTCGGCGAAGTCGCTAACGCGACAATCTTATTAATGATTATTTTAATACTGATTTTTAATTATTAATATCTATCACTCACTGCGTTCGTGAAATCGCTAACGCGATAAGTTCAAAACCATTATAATCACACTTCGAATCCAGTAAACATTTTCAATCAAAAATAATTTGATAGCTCACATTTCAATCAATCGTCAACCTTTGTTTATTATGGCCATAATCAATGTTATGATCACAATATAACAAGGAGACAGTAAAATGATCTATCAAACAGCAAAACAAATCTGTGAACAAACAGACCAACACATTTCAAACATTTTCAAATCAATTTCAAATCTATGCCAGAAACACTCTATCAAGCCCACCAGCATTGATTTTGAAATCAAAGACAGCAAACTCCACTCACTGCTTATCAACGATCTGATGTTTACTCGTGGTAAATCGAATCACTGGGAGCGTGTCTAATGTCAGAATCAGGATATTTCAGTGGTCTATTCGGTGAAGATTCTGAATGGACTTTTCTCTGCCAAGAAACAGAGTACCGAAACAAATTCACGCCTAATGAAGATACTTTGTTTTTCTTCCACAAGAAACGCCTAATCGATTATTTCATTCAGGAATTTCAAGCGAGAGATACCTCGAATCGCTATTCACTGAAACAAGACGGTAATAGAGTTTTCTTCACCGACGGTTCACGCAGTATGATCACCTTGATTGTCGGTACAAATCACTTTCAACTTGATTTTGATTTCGGTGGCCAACTTGCTTTCAGCGCTGTTTTTGAAGCCAGTAATCGTGAACGATCATACTATTGGAAATCGAGCGAGATTATCACCGCACCTGGGCTTTATGCCGCGTTAGATATCATCATGAATCCTATTACCGCTGATAACTTCAAGTGCTAATGTTTATTATCATCATAACACATGATAATATTAACCTGTTGATGACTGTACCACTTGTGAAAATTACATTATCTGAGGAATATATCATGACCCATTAATTTAAAAGGAGCTATATCGAAATGCCTACTATTCAAATCCAAACCCAAAAAGAACTCTCTGAATCTGAAATCATGCGTCTGATTCAAGAAGATATCTTCCATCAGATTCACTCACGTTTTAACAAACTCGAAATCCCGACTGGTGGTATCATCGAAACACGTAACGGGTTCAGATTCGAAATCGATCACGGTGGTATCGAAGCTATCATGATTTCAAACGGCCACATTTTCTTCCAAGAAAAGGACACGATTGCCAAGGTCATCACCTTCGAGGGTGACCGATTCCGTATTACCGATGAAGAATATCACCCTGCCGTAGTGAGTGAGATTGCCAGTATTCTGCTTGAAGAGTTCGATCACGCCGAAGGCCAAGAGCTGTATGATAAAGCCAATCTGACAGACCTGATTAACATCGCTTTCATGTTCGGCGAGAAACATCGCTGGGTCACCTCTGAGGCTGTTTATGTCGATGATGCCGACCGCGATTTTAATGTCATTCTTGAAGCAGACGCTCATTTAATCAGTATTCATGCTGGCTTCGAAATTGATGGTTTGTCTCCGTTTAATCAAATCAGTCGTCATTGTGCTTTGCCCGCTAAAGCAGTTCGACTCACTATGAATAAATTCCGCAATGCTTATGCCAGCGTGAAGGGAGTTTAATCCATGAAACTAAAAAAACTCTCTGATAAAAAACTGAAAAAACTTGCTGCTGAGAAATTCATGAAACCGGTAATCGATAGCCTACGTGATATGGGCTATCGAGCCCATAATATCAAGCGTGGCAAGATCGACGGTGTTTATACCTCTGACACTGAATTCGGAATCTTAACAGTTATTCTTGGTAACACTGGTGATATTGAGCGTGATATCGGCACGGCTGCATTCACACTGGTAGAGAAAGACTTCCAGATGATGATTGCATTTGCTCATAACGGTAAATTCGAATACCTTTGTCCACCGGATTATCGCCAACATCTTGTTGAAGAGATCATTAGCACGTTACACCGCTATTATGAGCCGTCAGAAGACGCCTGCCAACGTGATAATATTTCACTGACAGACCTCCATAACATGGCATGGATGTTCGGCACCGAGCACCAAGTTGACGCTGACCGCGCTATCGCTGTTAAAGTCGATGGACATATCACTGTTGGTGTTATGGCTAAGGATAACTGGTATTTGATCATGCCTGTTATTGAAGGTGAAGACGAAGATAAGGACGAAGGCTATCGGATTTTCAAATATGATGATATGCCTGCCCGTGCAGTCGAAGATATCAAATCCAAATGTCGTGAACGTTATGCAGAAGCCCTTGCTAAACAAGTATCTGAACTAATCGAATGATTAAGGCCCCTTCGGGGCCTTTTTCGTTATTGGAGATTCTTTTCAGCGTTAGCGAGGAACAATAGATTGGTAGCAGTCAAATGAATCATATAACTAACAAAATGCTCTGGAATGTCTATTACTTCGGGGCCTTGCCCATGACTACCCATTTTATTTCTAATTCTTGGCACACCAGTTATAAGAATAGATTTGAGAATGTTTAATATTTCTTTAGGCTGACTAATTTGCCATGCGGGGAACAAGCCGTTAGCTGAACATGATTCAATCAGAGGACTTGCGGTGGCCTTGTCTTTCTCATAACTCCAACCACGCTTTTCATGAATCGCTTTCATCATACTTTCGAAAGAATTCCCACAACTGGAGATAGCCTCACGATATCGACCATGCCTATAGTGATCATGTGCCGTCATGAATTCATGTAAAGAACCTGCATAAAGGGGTTCGGAGTTTAATGCGGTAAGAATGGGCACCATGACTTCTGATTGTATAAATTCACTTTCAATTTTAATAATTTCAAGACTCTCTTTATCAATTTGATAGCCTACCGCAGACTCTCGAAATCTAGTATTGATTTCGTCAATGAGAGTTCCAACCTCAACATTTAATAAATCCCTTTTGCTATACTGATCGACTCGAACCATTACTAGGTGTAGCACACTCAAGAAGCCTTCCATATCGGAATAGTTTTCCACGTATGAAAATATCACTTGAGTTTCATAGTTCTTTTTACTGTACTGTCTAATTGCAAATTCGTCATGAGGGAGAAGTCCACCATTCTCAACCTCTATAATATATTTGACATCGCGGTATATGGGATTCATCACTCTATCTCGAACGGAAAAGAGTGCCTCATATATTTTTAAAATCTGAAATTTTAATTTTTGTGGTATTACGTCATACTGATAAACATCATTGAACTCACCGCGAAGACGTTTTTGACGCTTTGAATATGTTTCATGAATAGCCATCGTTGTTCCCTAACCCCATCAATTGATAAACAGGATTTTACCATCGTGGAGCTGTATGACTACAGAAAACAATCGTGTGCTTTTAAGCGTCAAAGTAAGGGATTCCACGCCCACGAACTGTGAGGGATGCACATCTGTGCATCCGCTCAACCCTCAGCACTGGTTACTCCGTCGTTCCTGTCCAATACTCACCGTATCAGCCTGTTCGAGGGTATGCGTTGTGTACAGACTCTTGTTGTTATGGTGTTTGTGTTGCCAGGCTACGGCACAGGAGTCATTGGTCGTGGGCTGGGTCGACTGGCAGCCCTTCAGTTATCGCAATGAACAGCAACAGCTCCGCGGACTGGATGTGGAGCTGCTCAACGCCATCTTCCTGCGGGCCGGTTATCAGGCCAAATTCAGTGAAATGCCCTGGGCTCGCGTGCTGCACGAGCTGAAATTCGGCACGGTTCAGCTGACCATGTCAGCCAATATCACCGCCGAGCGGCAGCAATATGCCCGCTTCAGTCACCCCTATCGGGAAGAGGAGACGGCCATCATCATCCGTCGGCAAGATGCCGAACGCTGGCGCGGGATCACCACCCTCGAGCAGTTGATCAACACCCCCGACTTCCATATCGGGGTGCTCAAGGGCTTTGATTACGGCAATACCTTCCGCCAGTTGATGGCAAGGCCCGAGCTGCAGCCTCGCTTGCAGATGCGCCTGCGGCTGGACCAGTTACTGAAGATGTTGCAAGGGGGTCGGATCCAGGGGTTTATTCTGGATCCCCACGGACTGCAGGGGTGGCAGGATAAGGATGAAGTGCAGGATCAGCTGCATACCCTGCTGCGTATCGAAGTCACGCCGGTTCACCTGATGCTGAGCAAAGAGAGCACCACTGAGGCGCAACTGCAGCGGATCAATCAGGCTATCGATCAATTGAAACAGAGTCCCGACTATCAGCAGATCCTCGATCGCTACCAGTTCAGATCCCTGCATTCACAGGAAAATACTCATAAGTAAGGGGAGCATCAGCTCCCCTTACTGTCTCAAGCAAACCCAATCCGTTCTCAAACAACCCTGGTTGCAACTTGCCAAGACGCTTTGGTCATCGATAACGTGATGGGTTAAGCCTGGCTATCAGCGTCCCAGCACAATATCGGCAAGGTGGGCGAAGTGGTGGATTTCGTGTGTGGCATCGCACTCGCCCGCTTGCCGCGCCGGGTTGTACCAGCAGGTTGCCAGCCCCTGCGCCGCCGCCCCGGCAATATCGGTTTTCGGATTATCCCCCACCATCAGCACCCGGGCAGGATCCGGCTGCCCCATCAGGGAGAGGGTGTGCTGGAAAATAGCTGGCGCCGGCTTGGTCACCCGGATCTCGTCGGAGATCACCAGCGGCTCGAACCACTCGCTCCAGCCCAGTTTGCCGAGTCGCCCCCGCTGGGGCACGCTGAAACCATTGGTGATGATCCCCATCCGCACCTTGCTGCGCAGCTGCTGCAGGGTCTCGACCACCCCTTCAAGAGGCATGCTAAGGGCAATGATTTGCTCCAGAAAGGTGTTGTTCATCGCCATGGGATCGGCGGAAACCTGCTGGGCAAAGAGGGAGAAGCGGGTCTGCTGCAACGCCGTTGCATCGATCTCGCCGTCGTTGTACTGCTGCCAGAGCCCGTGGTTGAGGGCGTGGTACTGCGCCATGCTGGCGTCATCAGCCTGTACACCATAGATCTGCAGAGTGTGCGTCAGCGCAGAGGCGACCGGAAAATCGAGCAGGGTTTCATCCAAATCGAACAGCACCCAGTCATAGCTTGGTTGTTTCACAGAACTCCTTGTTATCATTCAGATTGTTCAGAAGCTTGGCGACCAACTCTGCCAAGCGGACTGGCCAGCAGATCCAGCGTGAGACGCACGCCAAAGCCGGTCACTTCGCTGGAGACTACCCCATTGCCCCCCTTGTTGCGAAAACCGCTCAGGTCGAAGTGCAGCCAGGGGGTCTGCTCGGGCATGAAGTGGGCGAGGAAACGGGCCGCATCAATGTGATCCGGCGAACTGCCCGGCGCACACTGCAACAGATCGGCCCACTCGCTCTCGATGTTGTCGTCGTAATCGTCATCAAGCGGGAAGGGCCAGACTCGTTCACCGCTGCGCTGACCCAGATTGACCAGCGATGTCATCCATTCGCTGCGATTGGTAAAGACGCCGCTGTAGCGGCTACCCAGCGCCCGTTTGCAGGCCCCGGTCAGGGTCGCGTAATCGAGCAGCAGATCCGGGGTATCCTGCACCGCCATCGCCAGGGTGTCGGCCAGTACCATTCGACCTTCGGCATCGGTATCGACCACCTCGATGGAGGTGCCATTGATGGCGGTCACCACCTCGCCAGGGCGATAGGCGTGAGGGCCGATATGGTTCTCGGCAATGGCCAGCCAGCAGTGCACCTCGTAAGGCAACCGGGCTCGGCTTATGGCGTAGAGGGTGCCGAGCGCCACCGCGCTGCCCCCCATGTCCAGATGCATGCCATACATGCTGCCAGAGACCTTGAGGTTGTAACCGCCAGAGTCGTGACAAATTCCCTTGCCCACCAGTGCAATGCGGCGCACCGGCTTGGGCGGGTAGTAGCTGAGCTTGACCATGGCTCCCTGATTGTCTTCCGAACCACGAGCAACGGCCAGAAACGCCCCCGCCCCCAGCTCGGCCAGCTGTGCCTGATCATAGTGATGGCACTGCCATCCCTCATCTTGCGCCAGCTTGCTGACAAACTCGCGATAGCTGGCGGCCGTCAGCTCAGAGGCAGGCAACACCGCCAGATGACGAGCCAGCCCGTTGCCCCCCGCTTCGCTGTAAAGGCGTGCCAAGTCCAGCACCACCTCGGGTGAAACCTTGATCTGCTGATAGCTCCAGCTGCTTTCACTGCGGCGCTTGCTGGTGGGCAACGAAATATTGGCGGCAAGCAGGGCCGACAACATCACTTCGGCCAGCATCACTCGCTCGGAGGGAGCAAAACCTTCCAGATGCAGCCCGAGCCGCTCCACATTGAGCCCAGAAAGAGGAGCAATCCAGCCTCTGATCTGTTTATAGAGGCGGTGATCCCGCGTCACACCGCCGGCCACAAACATCACCTGCAACAGGGTATTACCATGCATCAGGGTAAAGGGCGCTTTTTTCCCCAGCGCAAGCTGGGTCTGGAGACCCGCAAGGGCGGGGAGCGAAAGCAAGGACTCCTTCTGCTCTTCGGCGATCAGCAGCAGTTGCAACGGCAGCCCTTGGGCAAGGGCTTCGGCCAGCGTGGCATCCCGGCTTTCAATAGCAGGAGGAAGATAGGTGAAGGGAGTGATCACAGGCGCGTGCCTCATCCATGAAGAGATACCTGATGATACCCAACAAATGGTTGATACGACCAGTTTTGGTCTTGAAAAAGCGTCAAAAATAGCAGCAATCACCAGATGGTGACGAGCATCAAGAAGGATTGTTCAATGATTGGCAATGCAGGAAGGGAACGTACAGAAAGTTGGTTGCGGGGGCCGGATTTGAACCGACGACCTTCGGGTTATGAGCCCGACGAGCTACCGAGCTGCTCCACCCCGCGTCCGAATTGTCACCCCCAAGCCGAGCAGTAGCTTGATGGCGTTTGTCTGC
>NZ_CAWMRY010000059.1:0-16475 GCF_963870295.1 Aeromonas sp. ANP5
ACATCCATGTCCATGTCCATGTTGTTTACCGATATCAAACTGGTTGGATTTTTTTCCAATATCCCCCTTGAACTGGCCTTTGGCAAAAAAAATCAGGCGCATCACCGCGCAGGCTTTATCATCAGGTTGCCATCCCGGTACTAGCCGGACTCACAGCCGCACAGTGGCATGTCGTGGCCCAATATTGAGTAAATTGAAGTTGGCCGCTGCATTTTAATGCACTTACAATATGCGCCCAATTCTGTTGGATTCCTTCTGATGCTCCGCCAATGTGATCGTCTATTCCTGTTTCTCCTGCTACTGCTCTGGGGCGTGGCGGCGCACGCCATTACCAGTCTGAATGAAGATGAGTTTGATCTGTCTGAACGCGCCTGGCTGTCATCACACCAGGAGTTGGTCATCGGCATGCCGATGATGGGTGACCCTCCATACAGCTATAAGGATGCAGATCAACGTTTTACCGGCCCAGTCCCCGATATTGCGCAGCAGATTGCCAGAACGCTCGGGTTGACCCTGCGCTTCAAGGTTTACCCCTCCTACGTGGATGCGCTGACCGGGCTTGACCACGGCGCAATCGACATGCTGGTGAACGACCAGCCAAGCGAACAATGGCGATCCAATATTGTCTCCCTCCCGTTTTTGCTCTCCATGCCGCGCGGCGTGCTGCTCAACAATGGCAAAACGAAGTTGTCACGACAGGATGCCCATGGTTTGCATTGGGTATGTGTCACGGGAGTCAATGCTTGCAGTGAATTGAAAAAACTGGGATTTCCCCGTGTGACCGAGGCAGAGAGTCGCAGCGAAGCAGCCTTTATGCTCAAAAAGCGCATGGCTGACGCCTATCTTGCTGACATGCCGTCACTGGTGATGGTAAAAGATCAGCACCCCAAGGCTGGTTTCACCATTGCCACCCCGGAATGGGTAAGCGGCACGTCTCTCTCCATCAATATGCACAAGAGCGCCCCGGCACTGGTCAGCCTGGTGAGCAAGGCATTCAACGAGATACCGGTTGAAGATCGTCGGCATATGCTGGCCGCCACCACGACTCGCCAACATGCGGACTCAGGAGCGGTTAAGTCTGTCCCGTTTACCCCTGAGGAGCAGGAGTGGCTCAACCAGCATCCTGAGCTGACTTACGGCGTCTCCCCGGACTGGACCTCCATGAGCGAGTTCAATTACCGGGGCAGGCTGGTCGGTTATGTGGCGGACCTGATGGCGCTGATGCAGCAAGTCTCCGGGCTGAAGTTCTCTCTGGTTCGCACCAATAGCTGGGGGGAAACTCAGAACCTGCTGAAGTTGCGGCAGATCGATTTTATTCCGGCCATCTCCCCCAACCACGACCGCGGCCAGTTTGCGCTGTTCACCCCCGGCTATCTGTTTGTCGATCGGGTCGTTATTGCCCCCAAACGCAGTGCTGATATCACCGATCTCTCACTGCTGCGAGGGAAACGGGTCGGCATGGTGCATGGCTCGCTTGATAAAGATCTACTGACCCACATCGGCGCCCATCCGGTAGAGGTCAACAATGACAACCGCTTGCTGGAGCTGCTGGACACGGGCGATGCCGACTACGTGATGGTCACCCTGCCATCCATCAACAAGCGGGTGAGCGAACGCTATCAGGTGGTCTATGCCGGCAAAGACTTGCGCCTGCCGGTCGCCATGGCCACGCGCAAAGATCCCATGCTGCAGAGGATCCTCACCAAGGTGCTCTATTCGATACCGCCAGAGGAGCTCAATAAAGTGGAGAGACGCTGGCTCTCCATGAGCGTACAGACCGGCATCAATAACGAAACAGTGCTGTTCTGGTTCGTAATGAGCGGCGCCGCTGCCACCCTGCTGTTTACCCTGTTCTGGGCCTGGAACCGTACCCTGAAACGGGAGATCGTGCAGCGACAACGGGCCGAAAAGACGCTCAATGAACAGTTAGTGTTCGTCCAGACCCTGCTCGACTCCCTGCCCAATATGGTGGCGCTGCGGGATCGCGATCATCGCCTGACCCTCAGCAACCGGGCATACCGCGAGCTGTTTGTCGGTGATGGGGAAGAAGGTGATCGCTGGGGCTATATGACCGAGGACGAGCAGCAACAGATGCTGCGCGAGGAGCGTGCGGTCTGGGAAACCGGCGAGATCTTCCAAGGATCGGGTTATACCCAGCGCGAGGGGGATGTTCCCCTTCACGTGGTCTACGTCAAGTTGCCCTATCGCGCAGCAGACGGCGCGATTCAGGGGGTGCTGACGGTATTGACCGATGTCAGTGCCCTCAAGGCCGCCGAAAACAAGGTGCGGGAAGTGGAGGGCAGGCTGCGGGATATCACCGACAGCATGCCGGGTCTGGTTTATCAATATCTCTGGCAAGGGGCCGGCAAGGGGAAATTCCTCTATCTGTCCCAAGGCGCCAGCGACATTCTCGGGATGACCCACCAAGAGTTGATGGCAGCCGAGTCTGGCGGCGTGATCCTCGGCTTGAACGACGAGGCGTTGGCAACCTTTATCGATAAGGTGGCCAAACATGCGCAAACCCTTGAGCCGCTCGATATGGAGGTGCTGGTGCCCTCTGTTCAGGGGGAGCGCTATATCCAGATCCGCGGCAACTTTGTGGCGCAACAGGGCCATGATCGCCTGCTCAACGGCGTGGTGCAGGACATCACCGCCATCAAGCAACAGGAGCATGAGCTGCGTGAGGCGCGCGCCGCGGCCGAGCAGGCGATGCAGGCTCGCAGCCTTTTTCTGGCCACCATGAGCCATGAGCTGAGAACCCCCATCTCGGGCATGCACGGCATGCTGGAGCTGCTGCGCATGAGTGAGCTCAATGATGACCAGCGCTATCTGCTGCGCAATGTGGAGAGCTCGGCCAACCACCTGCTCTATCTGGTCAACGATATCCTCGACTTTTCCAAAATCGAGGCGGGTCAGCTGCACCTCAATCGCCAATCCTGCCGTCTGCAACCTGTGGTGTGCGACGTGATCCGCGGCCATGCCGCACTGGCCTACAGCAAGGGGCTGAAGGTCACGCTCCAGTGGGAGGATCAACTCCCCGACCTGGCCGATATCGATCCGGTCAGAGTGGGCCAGGTGGTTTCCAATCTGCTCAATAATGCGGTGAAGTTCACCGAGCAGGGCACCATTTCGATCCAGGTCAGCTGTCACGACCAGCAGCTGGTTATCGCGGTGACGGATACCGGCATCGGCATCGCCGAAGAGAAGCAAGCGCTGCTCTTTACCCCGTTCGAGCAGGTGGAATCCGATATCAATCGCCGCTTTGGTGGCACCGGTCTGGGCCTGGCCATCTGTGATCAGCTGGTGAAGAAGATGGGCGGCACCCTGACGGTCAAGAGCCAGCTCGGTGAAGGGGCCTGTTTCCGCTTCAGCATCCCGCTGCTCAATGGCCTGTGGGAACCACCCGCACTGGCGGGCAGCGAATGGTGGTGGCTGGGTAGCGATGCCGCCTTGCAGGCCACCATGGCACGGCTCGGCGCCCGGTTGAGCCCCCTCGATATCCACCAGCTCACCGCCGATCTCGACGGCCTGCTGTTGGCGGAAGAGGCCTCGCTGGAGTCCAACATGGGGAGCGATTGGCACACCTTGCTGCAGTCCGGCACCCTCAAGGGGGTCATCCTCTCCCCCCGCGAAGCGTTGCGAGGACGCATGGGCTCGGAGAACTGGTGGCGCCTCGGCCAATCCCCCCTCTATCCGGATCTGTTGCTCGAAAGCTGCCGCGAGCTGATCACCGGGCGAGCCGTGACCACCCATGCCGCCAGCATCGAAAAACTGGGCGGGCGAGTACTGGTCGCCGATGACCATCTGGTCAATCGCGCCCTGCTGACCCGTCAGCTGGCGATTCTGGGGGTGGAGTGCGAGGTAGTGGAAGATGGCGAGAAGGCGTTGCACGCCTGGAAAACCCGGGATTTCGCCCTGCTGATCACCGACTGCCACATGCCGCACATGGATGGCTACACCCTGACCCGCCACCTGCGGGAACAAGGGGAGCAGGCCCCCATCATCGGCGTTACCGCCGATACCTCGGAGGAGGCGGCAGCCAATATGACAGCAGCCGGCATGAACGGCATGCTGTGCAAACCCTATTCGCTGGAGTCACTGCGCCAGATGCTGCTGCGGTGGTTGCCCGCGACTACGATCACAGAGAGAGTGCCCGCTCGACAGGCCATCAATCTCGACATGATCGGTCGCTGGCAAGATCTGTTTGGCGATGAAGAGATTGCCAAAAGCATGGCAAGGGAGTATCTGGCCTCCAACCGGAAAGATTGCCACGCTATGATGAGCGCGCTCTCCTCCGATGATAGCCAGGAGCTGGTGGAGATCGCCCACCGCATCAAAGGGGCAGCCAGAATGGTCGGGGAGCTCTCCCTGGCCGAGCAGGCGGCGCAACTGGAATCGGCGGCCCGCCTCAAACAGTTGAGCGAGCTCGCGCTGCTGACACAGAGAGTGGAAGAACAGATGAACAATATTGAACGTGAAATGGGATTGTGGCTCGATGAGTAGAACGGCAGACGAGTTGGTCATCATGGTAGTCGAGGATCACGGGTTTCAACGCAAGACCCTGATGCACCAGATCCGGGCGCTCGGTTATCAGCAACTACTGGAGGCCGCAGACGGCATCGAAGCCCTGGCGCTGTGCCAGAGCCACACTGTCGACATCCTGTTCTGCGATCTGCGGATGCCCGGCATGGATGGCATGGCGCTGCTGCGCCGCCTCTCGCTGGGTGGCTTTCGGGGCGGCATCATCCTCTCCAGCGCGCTGGAAGATGACGTGGTGGAGGCCGTGCTGCGCATGAGCGCGGCCTATGGTCTCCATGTGCTGGGTCGCATCGAGAAACCCTCCAGCCCGCAGCGGCTGCGCCAGTTGATCGACTCCTGGGCACCCAAGTCGGCCCCGTCCGGCAAAGAGGATGGTCTCACCCTCTCGGTGGACGAGCTCAAACGCGCCCTCGACAACGACCAGCTGTTGCCCTGGTATCAACCCAAGGTCGGCTTTGCGTCCGGCCAGTGGGTGGGGATGGAGGCGCTGGCCCGCTGGCAGCATCCGGAATATGGGCTGATCTCCCCCGGCATGTTTATCCCGCTGGCGGAAAATAACGGCCTTATCGATCAGCTGACCGATGTCATCATCAACAAGTCGCTGCAGGATTGCCATCTGTGGGGCCAGACCGGTCTCTCCCTCAATCTGTCGATGAATCTCTCAACCACCTCGCTGATCGAGGGAGATCTCTGCCACTTCCTGATCAACCAGTGCCAGCGCTGGGGCGTCAATCCCGAGCTGATCATCCTGGAGGTGACCGAAAGCTCGTTTGTCGAGGATATCGGCAAGGCACTGGAGGTGCTGACACGACTGCGGATGCACGGCTTTGGCCTCTCCATCGATGACTTCGGTACCGGCTACTCCTCGATGCAGCAGCTGGCGCTGCTGCCGTTTACCGAGCTCAAACTTGATCGATCTTTTGTCGATCGCTGCTATGCCGACCCCTCCCGTCTGGCCATCATCGAATCGAGCATCGAGCTGGCACGCAAGCTGGGGCTGAAATCAGTCGCCGAAGGGGTGGAAGATGTGCAGACCTGGCAACTGCTGGCCAAGCTGGGGTGCGATATCTGCCAGGGCTTCTTTACCGCCCGCCCTATGCCACGCAGCGAACTGCAGCACTGGCACCAGATCTGGCAAGCCCGACTGCCGACCCTGATATCCGGATGATCTCCTGCGACCAACCCTTTGGGCCAACAGCGCACCGACCGGTAACGTGAATGGCCGCCTTGGAAAAGGTGGCCATTTTCTTTGTGTCGGGCTCACCACTCACGCATGCCCGCCCCCTCTCCAGCAACCGCCTATCCAGCCGAGTGCCACCTACCCCCTTTGCTCTGCATGCCTTCATCAGAGTCACCATTTATGCAAAATAAGTTGCATCACAAATGGTGCTACTGGCGGATAACGTCTACCACGAGCGAGAGCAGCCTCTCTTCTACCAGACGCATAAACTGACAATAAGACAATGAATCTCCTGCTTTAACAGGAATAATTCTCAACGATGCGCCGTGCCGATGAGGTAGACAAGACAATCTGAAATCGTTTTCTCTTTTGAACAATAAGCTGTCTAAAATCAAATAAAGTTGTAAATAATCTTTGTTATGGTGAGCGTATAGCAAGCGGCCTCCCTGTCGCTTCCCCTGCTGGCTCCGCCAGATGCAGCATTTTCTGCGCCTTGAAAGCGAGTTTATGACGCCATGATCACCATCACCCTCGATGGGGCTCAGTTGACGGTTGACCCGACCAAAACCCTGCTCCAGATAGCCAAACAGCACCAGACTGATATCCCCTCCCTGTGCGGTGACAACACCAGCGGCCCCAAGACCCCCTGCGACCTCTGCGTGGTTGAAATTACCGGTCTCGGCATCCGCCGCGCCTGCGAGACGCGCCCCGAGGCAGGGATGGTGATCACCAGCCAAAGCGATGCCCTACGCGCCCACCGCCAGCAGGCGCTCGGCCGCATCCTCGCAGATCACTACGCCGATTGCGAAGCCCCCTGCCAGCGCGCCTGTCCGGCCGGGGTGGACATTCAATCCTATCTGCACCATATCGCCATGGGGGATCACGAAGCGGCGATGGCCGTCATCAAGCAGACCCTGCCGATGCCCCTCTCCATCGGCCGGGTCTGCCCCGCCTTTTGTGAGGCACAGTGCCGCCGCGCGCTGGTGGATGAACCGCTCGCCATTCGTCAGCTCAAACGCCACGCCGCCGATCTCGATCTGGCCGAGATTGCCCCCTATCAACCGGCAAAGAAGCCCGCCAAGGGCAAGCGGGTGGCCATTATTGGCAGCGGCCCGGGTGGCCTCACCTGCGGTTACTATCTGGGTTACGAGGGGTTCGAGGTCGATCTGTTCGAGGCGATGCCCGAAGCGGGTGGCTGGCTGCGCTACGGCATCCCCGAATACCGGCTGCCCAAGGCGATCCTCGATCAGGAGATCGCCCTGATGTGCCAAAGCGGCATGCGGATCCACACCAAGCAGCGACTGGGCCACCAGCTCACCCTCTCGGCGCTGTGCCGCGACTATGATGCGGTCTGTCTGGCGGTTGGCGCTTCCAAGGCGGTGCCGATGGATTACCCGGGCAGCACCCTGGCCGGTTGTTATCTCGGGGTCGATTACCTCAAGGATCGGATGCTGGCCAAGCGGCTCACCACCGGCAAGAGGGTTGCGGTGATCGGGGGTGGTAATACCGCGATCGACTGCGCCCGCACGGCGGTCAGGCTGGGCGCTGAAACCACCCTTATCTATCGCCGCACCCGCGCCGAGATGCCCGCCGAAGCCTACGAAATCGACGAAGCGGAGCAGGAAGGGGTGCGCTTTTTGATGCTCACCAATCCGGTAGAGAATCTGGCCGATGAGGCTGGTCGCGTCTGTCAGGTACGCCTCGAGAAGATGGCTCTCGGCGAGCCAGACGCCTCCGGTCGCCGCCGCCCGGAGCCCACCGGCGAGTTCTTCCTTGAAGAGTTTGATACCGTGATTGCGGCAGTGTCGCAGCAGCCGGATCTCAGCTTTATGGAAGGGGAGCCCCTCAGCCTCCCCTTCACCCGCTGGCAGACTTTAGAGTCCCACCCCGAGACCATGCACAGCGGCCACGGCAACCTGTTCGCCATAGGCGATCTGCGCCGCGGGCCCGCCACCGCCATCGAAGCGGTCGCCGATGGTCGCAAGGCCGCGCTGGCCATCGACCAGTTCCTTCACGGTGACATGATCGATCCGGTGCGGCCCTTCAACGCCTGCAAGGCACCCACACTCAAGCAGGTCGATCCCGCCCAGTTTGCTCACCTGAAAGAAATCGCCCGCACCATCATGCCCCATCTGGCAGATAAGGAGCGCGAAGGGAGCTTTGCCGAGGTAGAGCGTGGCTTAAATGACAGCGATGCCCGCAACGAAGCCAGCCGCTGCCTAGAGTGTGGCTGTCAGGCCAACACCAAGTGTGCACTGCGCGACTACGCCACCGAATACAAGGTCGAGCAGAGTGCTCTCGACACCAGCCAGTGCCAGAAGTTTGCAGTGGATAACAGCAGCGAATTTATCGTGTTCGATGCCAACCGCTGCATCGGCTGCGGTCAGTGCGTGCAGACCTGTGGCGAACAGGCGGTACAAGGGGTGCTGCGCTTTGCCAAGAACAGCGATGGCACCCTCTCGAACCGCCCGCAGTTCGACACGGGACTCTCGATGGGCGACTCCCACTGCGTGCAGTGCGGCGCCTGTGTACAGGTCTGCCCCACCGGCGCCCTGGTGGATGCCCGCGACAAGTCGCAGGGGCGCACCGAGCTGCTCACGCCGGTCAATACCATTTGCACCTACTGCGGGGTCGGCTGCGGTGTCACCCTCTACGTCGATGAGGCGAACAACCGCATCCGCTATGTGGAGGGGAATCGCAACTCGCCGGTCAATCAGGGGCTGCTCTGCGTCAAGGGGCGCTTCGGCTTTGACTTTATTCAGAGCGAGGAGCGCCTCACCACGCCGCTTGTCCGCAAAGATGGCAAGCTGGTGCCCGCCAGCTGGCAGGAGGCCATCGCCTTGGTCGCCGAGCGCTTCACCGCCCTGCGCCAGCGCTATGGCAGCGATGCACTGGCGGGTTTCTCGTCGGCCAAAACCACCAACGAAGAGAACTACCTGTTCCAGAAGTTCATGCGCCGGGAGCTGGGCACCAACAACGTGGATCACTGCGCGCGGCTCTGCCACGCCTCAACCGTCACAGGGCTGGAGGCGTCACTCGGCAGCGGCGCCATGACCAACGACATCCCGAGCATTGATCACTCGGATCTCATCTTCATCATCGGCTCCGATACCTCGGCGGCCCACCCCATCATCGGCTCCCATATCAAGCGGGCCGTCACCACGGGCAAGGCGCGGCTGGTAGTGGCCGATCCCAAGCGGATCGAGATGGCGGACCATGCCAGCCTCTATCTGGCCCACCGCCCCGGCACCGATGTGATGCTGCTCAACGGCCTGATGCAGCAGATCATCCAGCACGGCTGGCACGACAAGGCCTATATCGCCGCACGAGTAGAAGGGTTCGAGGCGCTGCAAGCGGAGGTGCTCTCCCCCGCTTATGCACCAGACAAGGTAGCCCTCGTCACCGGCGTACCGGCCGAGCAGGTGATCGAGCTCGCCCGCCTCATCGGCACCGCCGAGCGCACCGCCATCTACTACTCCATGGGGATCACCCAGCACACCACCGGCCACGACAACGTGCGGGCCATCGCCAACCTGCAACTGCTGTGCGGCAACATCGGCATCGAAGGGGGTGGCATCAACCCGCTGCGGGGCCAATCCAACGTGCAGGGTGCCTGTGACATGGGGGCGCTGCCCAACTGCCTGCCCGGCTATCAGAAGGTGGCCGACCCAGAGGTGCATGCCCGCTTCGCCACCACCTGGCAGCAGCCAGAGTTGCCGCGCACGCCCGGCCTCACTCTTACCGAGACCATCGATGCCACCTGTGCGGGCAGCATCAAGGGGCTCTATGTAATGGGGGAGAACCCGGTGCTGAGCGATCCGGATCAGCATCACGTCATCGAGGGGCTCAAGCAGCTGGAGTTTCTGGTGGTGCAGGATATCTTCCTCTCCGAAACTGCCCAGCTGGCCGATGTGGTTCTCCCCTCCTGCTCCTTTGCCGAGAAGAGCGGCCACTTCACCAACACCGAGCGGCGGGTACAGCGCATCACCCCCGCCCTCAAGGCGCCGGGCGAGGCGCGGGAGGACTGGTGGATCATCCAGCAGATCGCCAACGCCATGGGCGGCGACTGGCGCTATCAGAATGCGCAGGAGATCACCGCCGAGATCTGCCAAGTCACCCCGCAATACGCCGGCATCCAGTGGGACAAGGTGGGAGCACAAGGGCTACAGTGGCCCTGCAACGATGCGGCGCCCGAAGGCACTCGCCTGCTCCACGGCAAGCAGTTCACCCGTGGCAAGGGGGAGATGGTCGCGACCCCGTTCCGCTATGCCGCCGAACTGCCCGACGAGACCTATCCCATCGTGCTCACTACCGGCCGCCTGCTGGAGCAGTTCCACACCGGCACCATGACCCGCAAGACCAAGGGGCTCGACAAGCTGGCTGGCCCGCGGGTGATGATGAGCGTGGTGGATGCGCAGCGGTTGGGCATCAGCAACAGTGAGCGGGTGAAGGTCACCAGCCGCCGCGGCCATATCGAACTGCCCGCCTTCGTGACCAAACGGATGCAACCGGGTGTAGTCTTTATCCCGTTCCACTTCGCCGAAGCCCCGGCCAACCGGCTCACCATCAATGCCACCGACCCCCACGCCAAAATCCCCGAGTTCAAGGTAGCTGCGGTGCGCATCGACAAGCTGGAATCCCCGTCGCAAACTGGAGAGCTCTCCATGCAGAAGGAGCCAGCCAAGCCAGACATCGAGGTTGCCTGAGAGGAATAGCAAAACCTGCGTAGCCGCCTGCCGGGAGGGTTGGACCGCTGCCCCTTCCCCTTTGGGGTTGCGATAGCAAAAGAGGGGGATGAGAAGAGTCACCAGCCAGAAAGCACAAAGGGTTAGCTTCACCGAGAAGCTAACCCTTTGTTTTATATGGTGCCGATAAGGGGAATCGAACTCCTGACCTTCGCATTACGAAGTCAATAAACTCACGTTTAATCCTGTCTTGACAAATCCAACAAATAAATTCATTCACTTTAAATTCAATGGCTTAAGCATTCTTCGAATTCACTCTTGTCCAACGACATACAACCCTATACGATGCCAAATGTGGTACCCCATGTGGTACCCCACTACGAGGTTTTAGGATGATTTCTCAAGATCGACAAGTCGCGGCAGCAGAGCTTAAAGAAGGTGCAACCGCAACCCGATTTTCTATCAGCTCTAAACATGGTAACGGGTTATCACTCGAGGTTCGGGCCGGTAAGCAAAAACGCTTCGTGTATAGATTTAGGCTACTTGGCAAGCAACAAACCATGGTACTTGGACTATACCCTGCGATGGGACTTGCTCAAGCTCGTGAACGACATTGTGTTGCGGTGGGACAAGTCAAACAGGGCATCGATCCCCGTCAGGTTGTTGCAGAAGCTAAACAAAAGAACGAACAGATGCTCGTGCTTGATGAACTGTTTGAGCAATGGCTTAGCCACAAAGCCAGCGTAAAACGCCGTGATGGCGTTCGATCAGAGATTAGCCTTCGAACCGTCACTGATTATCGTCGAATCTACCAAGCACACTTGCAAAAGGTCCTTGGTAAATATCGAGTTTGCGATATCACCATGGCCGTCCTCCACCAACACTATCAGAAGCTACAGAAGGTCTCTCTGGAAGGGCTTCGCAAAGCAATGGGGATAATGAACCAGGTGATGGAGGAGGCTATGCGACGACAGCTTATCGAGATGAGCCCCACGTTGGCACTCAAACCCAAAGTTTACAATGCGACCCCCAATCCACCTCGAGAGCGTTGGCTACCAATCTCTGAATTACGAGCCTTGTGGCATGCATTAGAAGAGGGCGTTGAAGGTGGCGGAGCGTTAACAGCTGGTGGCCGTGGCATTGCTACGACTTCTGTTCTTTCTGGAAGTGTCGCCAATGCAATTAAAATCGTCATATTGAGCGCGGTTCGTCGAGGTGAAGTGACATCGATGCAGTGGGCACACTTGGATGGTGATCGCTGGACGATTCCGGAAACCAAAAATGGGCGTTCGCACGTGGTGACCTTGTCGCCTTTGGCTCAGGAAATCATTTCAGAGCAGCGAATGATAACCTCCTCTACCAGTCCATATGTGTTCGAATCGACGACGAAGCTGGGTCATGCCATCACTGGTGACGCACTTATGCGCGCCCTTGACCGGCTACAGAAGCGTAAGCTGGCTGAACTTGAGCCTTTTAGCGTACACGACCTGCGGCGCAGTGTTGCAAACTGCTGTGGTATTGAACTTGGTGCAGGACCTCTAGAGATAGAGCATATGCTGAACCACCAGATCAGTGACAAACTCCTGCGAACTTATCAGGCGGGCGCTTTACGTAACCCTGAAAAACTGAGGAGTTTATTTCTTCGGTGGGGGGATATTGTGAAACATCAAATAGCCCAACATGAAGTAGAAAAATCACCTGATGTTATGGGGAACGTAATCCAAGGGACATTCGGTAAACGCTGAGTTTTCAGCTCGTTCAGACCCAAGAAGGAAGCGGCCGATGGCCGCTTCCTTCTATGAGCCCATTTAGCCTGATATGCTACGCAGCCACCTGATTGACATAAAGCTGATGCGGCGCATTACCTGTCAGGTGGTCTGCTGCAGGTGATCCTGATAGACCTTCTGCCACTTGGCATACTCAGCTTTATAGCCCTATCCCGCTTTCAGCCTATGGAACTAGGGAAGGTGCGAACATCATCACCATTTAAAATGCAAAATTAGGTGCGGAATGACGGGTGCAAGTCTCTCAACTGGCTTAAATGTCCGATATGTTATTGGAGTATTTACCACGACCTTCATCTGTATTACCTCCTCATGACTATAATTTAATTACCCATTAAAAAACCGGCATAATGCCGGTGTAAATACATGGCTATATAGTTATTTTTTACCGATTTTTTTCAAGTTCGTGAACTATCCTTCGTTCAATTTGCACTGCCGGCCAAATAATATACTCTTCATAATCATGGCAATTGGAGTCATCCATAGGTATCTCTACCCCTCCTTTCCAAATCGAGCGATTATCTCGAGGACCAATAAGAAAAGTGATTCCACTATAATGTGAATCTCTTTCCTTTTCGTAATCAGTTGAGCCAACCAACCTCCACCTTTTCTTTTTAATAGCTTCGCCAGCGACGGCAACGGGATTGAAAAGGCGAGAAGAATTAACGATTTCAGAAATGGACGTTTCTATGCCACCTTGAATATTAAACACTTCGATGATAAGGCCGCTCCCCCCTCTATCCTCAATAATTCTAGCAAAACAGAATGTCATTCCCTCCTTAGTGAAATCATAGCGAGAAAAACTTTTCAGCCCACTAACATCCGTCAAAAACAACGGAATTGAGTATACATTACCAGCTTTCATTACACCCTCTTATTATTTGTTAGTCGCATCCATTTTTCTTTGGCTTATTAATATCAAGCTTAGCCTTTTCATACTCAGCATTGAATGCCTTACCTCTATCATCAGTCCTAGACTTATCGAATGAGTTATATTTATTTCCCCTATTGGTAGAGCTTATCTCCTCACCAATATTACCTGTCTTAGTACCATAATGTTCTATGTATGCTTGCTCATGCCCTCTAGCCTCTGCAAACGTAACATTATCTTTTAGTATTTCTTGTCGTCCAGTGAATTCATCAAACCGGCCGGTTTTGGTATGTTCTTCCAAGCGCCTTGACGCATCATTTGAAATGCCAATATAGTATGGTTTGTCTGCCCCTTGGTCATATAAGCCATACACGGAGAAACCACCTTGGTTTAATGGCGTTAATCGGCGTTGTTGCCTAAATCGATGCAGTTTGAAGGGAACTTACTGAGGACTCGGAGATCTGATCACCACCATCCTCTTCAAGTTTGCATCATGGGCGCCGAGGTCGCAGCCAGCTTTACACCGACCAGACCATCTGTACCTTCCTGATGCTCAAGGGGATTTTCAACCTCACTCTGCGGGCCACTCAGGGACTACTAGACTCCCTGTTCGAGTTGATGAATGTACCGTTGTGCGCACCGGACTATAGCTGCGTCAGCAAGCGAGCACGCTCGGTGACTGTGGCTTATCGACAGCCCCCAAAGGAACGTATTACCGACTTGGTTATCGACTCAACCGGGCTCAAGGTGTTTGGGGAAGGCGAGTGGAAGGTCAGAAAACACGGTTCGGAGAAGCGGCGAGTGTGGCGCAAGTTGCATCTGGCGGTAGACCCGGTGACCCACGATATCGTGGCGGCGGAAGTCTCACTGGAAAATGTCCATGATGCCGAGGTGTTGCCCACCTTGCTCAACCCTCTGCGGCGTAAGCTGGGACATGTTTATGCGGATGGTGCCTATGACAGCAAAGCCAGCCATCAGCTTATCTCGCGCAAAGGGGCGACAGCCTGTATCCCGCCTCGTAAGAGCGCGGGGTTATGGAAAAAGGGGCATCCAAGAAATGAGGCCGTGCTAGTGATGCGCAAGAAAGGGCTGGCGCACTGGAAGAAGATATCGGGGTATCACCGTCGCTCGCTGGCAGAGACGGCGATGTATCGGCTCAAGCAATTGCTGGCGGGGAAAATCAGTCTGCGTAACTACAACGGCCAAGTGGGAGAAGTCATGGCGTATGTTAGCGCCATAAACAAGCTGAATACCCTTGGTCTACCTGTCAGAAAGCCCCGAGTGTAGCGGTCACCAGGGGCTGGGGCAGTTGCTGCTTGATGGTTGATTTGGGAAACAACGCCGCGTTAATCCTAACGGATCCACCCACTCTAACGGATTATGCACATACCCCTGTGGCCTCAGCCCTCCTGCAAAACCTATCGGGTCTGGCGAGATATATTGCCCCAACTCAGGGTCAAAGTAACGGTGCCGGTTGTAGTAAAGCCCCGTCTCCTGGTCATAGAGCTGACCCTGATAGCGCAACTCACAGTAGGTCTCTTCGTTGGCCGCATCCCCAAGGAAGCGCCTGAGCGGTTGAGGGATGGCATCTGCGCGATAGTTGCCCCACAGCCGTTGTTCACCGCGCCAGAGGATGTCACCAGCTTCGCTGCACAGCTCGCGGGCGGTACCCGCCACGTCCGTCACGATATAGTGCAGACGCTCGCCCTGTTCACCAGCTTCCCACTGGGCCAGCGGCCTGAAGCTGCCCGGCTCATAGACCCACTGCACCTGACGGGCGGCGTTGCCATCGGCCCGGTAGCTTTGTTGCTGCACCAGCTGATCACCGTCCCAGCGATAGTGGACGCGGGTTATCGCGGTGAGTTGGCTCACCTGACCCTCCCGCTCCTTGCCGATACGCCGACCAAAGGGGTCGTAGCGGTAACGCCAGCGGCTACCATCGGGCAAGATGACCCGTTGCAGGCGGTCAAAGCCATCCCACTCAAATTGAGTGGTCTGGGGCCGGAAACCGGGGCGTGATACCACCTTCTCACAGAGCCGCCCGCACTTGTCGTAGCGGTATTGATTGGGCCCTATCTGGCTGACCCGGCCCGCAGCGTCATAACGGCGCAGGGGCTCGGTCTGAGCCTGCTGGCTTGATAGCGGTTGCCCATCGCTGGGCAGAATATGGGAGAGCTCGCAGAGGTTCAGTTCGCTGTCATAGCCAAACAGCCGGGCCTGACGCTCGTGGCCACGCTTGCTACGCTCGGCCACCACCTAACCGTTAACATTGATCTTCCTGCTCTGTTAGCTCAGTGACGGTAAAAAAACACCGGCAATATACCGGTGTAAGGCGATAACTAGATCTGTACACTTTGCCGTTAATCACAGACGGGTATTAAATCAATACCATTTAGACCTATAAGTGCCTCGCTCACGTCATCATTAATGATGATATAACCATTCTTTTCTTTGAGGGAAAAAATTTTTGCGCCACTTACCCTTTCCTTATTTATAACCAAGCGATCTATTACCATGAATGTTTTTGGACCGAATTTTTTATATGAAATATCGGATCGCTCCATATCAACGCACTCATATTTATCCAAAACAAAAAAAGCATAAAACCTATTATTAAAAGCCCCATTGGAGTCGGATATTATTGTAGGAATGAACTCAACATTCACGCCTTTTAGCCCAGATAGTGCATCAACAAAACGTTGACTCACCAGTAAAGGCCCTAGTGTGGGAAGGATATCATAGCAATGCATTTTATCATCTATCACATCTACTTCATAAAAAAACAAAGAACAACCGGCACTCTTTCCACTTAAGACCTCATAATAGGAGATTTCATTTTTTTCAGAAAACTCAAAGCATATATCCCTATGGTAAAAACTATTCATTTTATAAAACATACCCCCCCCTTCTCATTTATCCACAACATACCTTACCTCTTCTGAGTCCCTGCCTTGTATCCCTCCTCAAGTCATCAATAGCTTCAGAGTACTGTTTCTGTGTCCACCCTTCCTCTTTTCCAACGGAGTATATCTCATCCAGCTGCTCCCTCATGCTTATATTGTATTCAGAGTGGGATTTATTCCAACCATTATGAATACTGCGAACATCATGTACACTTCTGTCCTTGGGTAAGTAAATCAAGTTCTTAGGTGCATCGATATCAAATCCCGCAGCTTTCAAGGCCGGGTGATTCCCCATGGAACGAGGTATTACATGGTGATTTTGGTATCCATTAATGGTTGGCATATTTGTGTAACTCCAACCAGAGGCTGGCCTTCCTTTTCCTAAAACCAACCCCAGTGGATCTACCCACTCCAGCGGGTTATGCACATATCCCTGTGGCCTAAGCCCTCCCGAAAAACCTATCGGATCTGGCGAGATATATTGCCCCGACTCCGGGTCAAAGTAACGGTGTC